>CAZKIT010000177.1:0-3690 GCA_964552905.1 uncultured Spirochaetaceae bacterium | reverse complement strand
TGATGACTGTCGTCATCGGTGCTGTCATAAACACGATTCTTGACCCGATATTCATCTTCACATTCGGCATGGGCGTCAGCGGGGCAGCCATTGCAACCGTATTCTCGCAGGCCGTATCATCAGCGTGGGTTGTCTGGTTTCTGAAAAGCCGCCGTTCCGCGATTAAGATACGTCACCTCAGACTCGAGAAGGACATCGTCTCGAGGATATTCAGGCTGGGTATCTCCGGCTTTATGTTCAAGATGACGAACTCGATAACGCAGGCTGCGTCGAACATGACGCTACGCTCATTCGGAGGCTCCTTGTCGACACTCTACATCGGGGCGATGAGCATCATAAACTCCACCCGTGAGATGGTCTCTCTCCCGATAAGTGCAGTGACGAGCTCGGCTCAGCCCGTCATGGGCTACAACTACGGTGCAAGAAAGGAGGAGAGAGTCTGCCGCACAATACGCGTCATGACGCTGATGGCACTGGGATACGGTATTCTTTCCTGGGCCTTCGTCATGGCATTCCCGCGGCTCCTCATCAGTATCTACACTCCTGATGTCAGCCTTTTGAGTGTGACTGAACCCGTCATGAGGATATTCTTCTGTGTCTTCTTCATGATGAGTCTGCAGACTTCCGGACAGACGACGTTCGTCGGCCTGAACCACCCCCGTCACGCGGTGTTCTTCTCGCTTCTGAGGAAGGTCTTCCTTGTCTTCCCGCTCATTCTCATCCTTCCGCGTCTCGGTCTTGGAGTCTACGGAGTCTTCTGGGCTGAGGCCGTAAGCCAGCTCCTCGGAGCGTCGGCTTGTTTCCTGACGATGTTCTTCACGGTCTACAGACCGCTGAAGAAGGGAACATACAACTGGGAAAAGTACAGTAAATAGAAAAGAGGTCAGAGATGGAAAGACAGGACAGAGACCTTGCGTTCATGCTTCAGTACGAGAATGTCGCATGGTATGATGAAGGAAGCATCAGAGTACTCGACAGAAGGGTTTATCCCGCGAAAACCGAGTGGGTCATATGCCGCAGCGTCGAAGACGTGGCCGTGGCCATCCACGATATGGTCACCCAGTCCACGGGGCCGTACACGCTTGCCCCGATGGGGATGGCGCTTGCATGCTACCTTGCGAGAGGAAAGTCATACGAAGAGACGAAGTCTTATCTCGAATGGGCCTCCCTTACGATATCCTCATCGCGTCCGACTACACGTAAGAGAATGGCCGACCTCACCGAGAAATGCATTCCCGTTGCCCTGAAGGCCCTCGAAGAGGGAAAGAGGGCGGACTATGCGGTAAGAGACTTTGTCGTCGATATGAATGACGCGCGTTACCAGCGTGTAGACAGAATAGCACACTATCTTGTCGACAAGTTCCCGCAGGGCGGTAAGATCATGACGCAGTGCTATGCCGAGACAATACTCGGGCTTATGCTGAGAGAAGCGAAGAGAAGAAACAACCCCGTGAAGCTCTTCTGCCCCGAGACACGTCCCTTCTTCCAGGGAGCAAGGTTCACGAGTACCGTCTGCCACGAGATGGGATTCGACGTCACGCTTATTACAGACAATATGCCCTCATTCGTGATGGCGAATGAACACATCGACGTCTTCACATGCGCAGCCGATGCAATTTCCTGCGACGGCTACGTATTCAACAAGGTCGGAACAAGCCAGATAGCAATCTGTGCTTCCTACTTCCATGTTCCTGTCTATGTGACAGGAGCTCCCGACAAGGGACACCCCACACATGATACTGTCACCATCGAGATGAGAAATCCCGATGAGACGCTGTACGCAATGGGCGTCAGGACGGCAGTCGAAGGAGTGAAGGGATACTACCCGGCATTCGACATGACACCGCCCGAGCTCATCACGGGAATAGTCACGAACAAGGGAATCTTCCGTCCCCGGGACGTCAATGACTACTTCAGCGACGGCGCTCCTGTCGAGCTCACAGTCTGAGACGGCTGTTTTCTGAGTTTCTCGGGGAAATAGGCCGACTTTTCCCAATGGGTGAATATGTCTTCGTCATGGCCGACTTCGAGGCCGTAGAGAAGCTTCTCATGGTCTCTGAACCATATCCGCTTCTCCTCTATCTGACGTCTGATTCCGGTTGTGTCATAGCCTGAAAACTTCTCGGCGGCAAGAACTATGTTCACAATGTCCCCTCCTGTCATAAAGACGTCGCAGCCTTTGTAGCAGTCGTATCCGCAGCTGTCCTTCTCCACGGTGATCTTGTCCTTGTATGAGATGTATATGCGGTCATCCTTGAACATGTGGTTCATGCGTAACGGTCTGTAGAACAGGTCCACGATTCCTGCTGTCCGGAGATAACCTGTCATGTACGAGATAACCCTGCTGTGTATTTCGATGTAATCTTCGGGAAGATCTTCCTTCGTTATTTTTGTCGCATATCTTCCCATGGAGTAGAGGAGCGGATTGTCCGTGTCGACTGTTTCCCTGAAGCCTTTGCCGTATTTCCCCTTTGTATAGACCGGGGCCGTGATTCTCTTTTTTGCCATGAAATCCTCCTCGAAGCAGCTGTTTTCCCTGCTTTGTCCCGAAACGCATAATCCTTTCGGAACTACAGAGCCTGTTTCTGCTAATTTCTTTCAACATAACAGATTCTACGGTGTAGTGCAAATGGCTGTGAATGGGAGCCTTCAATGAAAAAGAGCAGATGTTCTCTGCTCTGATGATGTCTGTTTTTTATCTTTCAGCTGAGGTCCTTTTCGACTTCCTTCTCGATTTTCTCTTCGGTTACGAAGTTCTTCGAATTCCTTCTGTAGAAGTAGAGTGAGATGGCTGTACCGACTCCCCATCCGATAGGCCAGCTGAGCCAGATTCCCGTCACCTGGAGTGCCGTGCGTGAAAGGATGGCTGCAAGCCCCACTCTGAGGATGAGATCCGAGAATGTGCTGATCATGAAGCATGTCATGTTTCCCGCTCCCTTGAGAATACTGTCGGATACTATCTTTACAGATACCATGAGATAGAATACTGCGACGATTCTCAGAAGCTGCCGTCCTGTCTCCAGCGTCATCGGTGAGGGATTGTCGACGAAGAGTCTCAGGAGAGTTTCGGGAATGAGCATGTAGAGAAGGATGAAGGGAACGGAGATTACCCACTCCATTCTTATTCCGCTCTTCCAGCCCTTAAGAACCCTGTCGGGCTTTCCGGCTCCGAGGTTCTGCGCCGTGTAGTTCGATACTCCGTTGCCGATTGTCGTGAATGATGTGATGACAAGGTTGTTGAGCTTGATTGCGGCCGAGTATCCTGCGATGACGTAGGAACCGAAGCTGTTGATGATTCCCTGGAGAATGATGTTGCCGACACTGATGAAGCTCTGCTGGAGTGTCGACGGGATTGCTATTGCAACGAATGACTTGAAGAGCGTTCTGTTGAACAGCTCCGGTTTCTCATCCGATTTTATCGTCGTGAGCCTCTTGAGGACAAATGCAAGCGCGAGCACTGCGCTGACGCCCTGACAGATGAAGGTCGCCCATGCAACACCTGCGACTCCCATTTTGAATGCCGTTACGAACAGGATATCCATGAAGATATTCGACGTCGAGGATATTGCAAGGAACACGAAGGGGGTTCTGCTGTCTCCGAATGCCGAGAAGATTCCCGTCGAGACGTTATACAAAAAGAGGAAGGGAAGACCCCAGATGTAGATGTTGAGGTAGAGGGCCGAGTCCGTG
>CAZKIT010000176.1:0-3719 GCA_964552905.1 uncultured Spirochaetaceae bacterium | reverse complement strand
AGTATATTATCTTCTTTCGGGAAATATATACAGAGCCCCTCTTCCCGAGAGTGAGCAGCACGGAGCCGAGGCCGTAATCGAGAAGGAAGTATGCTGCGGCAACCATGTCACCAGGGGTCTCTATCTTCTTCTTGTACAGATATTCGAGTTCAAGGAGGTTCGGCTTGAATACGTCAATATGTCCGAACGAGGGGACAAGCCTCTCCTCCTTGAGCGTTGACACGGCATCTGCAAGTACAAGGCCGCGGGAAAGACGGCAGACCTCGGCTATGGTGTCACTGTTGAGATTGGCTTCGACAATGACTGATGAGGCCTCTTCAATCAAACTCTTCTTCTCGTTGATGAACTCCGGCCCCAGCCGTTTGATGTTCTCCATATCGTTCACGGCAACATACATGTCACCGTCCGGAGATGCGACATAGAGATAGATGTCGCTCCGCTCCGGGGTATAGAGCGAACTGGAAATATCGAGGGTGAGGGAAAGCTCCCGCTTGAGGGCTTCGCCAAAGACATCGGAGCCGAGAGCCGTGATGAAGCTTACCTTCTCACCGAGAAGTGCAAGATTGAGGGCGATGTTATGTCCCACTCCGCCTGCGGAGAACGTGACGCGCCCTATATTGGAATCCGAAGCGACTATCGGTAAAAATGATTCGCCGCAGAGATCGGTGTTAGTGCCTCCGACAACAACTGTTTTACGTTCCATGGAGTCATTGTACTCCAAAGGGAAAGAAAAATCCCCTCACTCCGTGAAGGTAATGAGGGGATGATGAGGAGAATATCTTCTCAGTCGACGAGAACGACTTCACCGTTTGGATAGTGCTCGGCAACATAAGCCTTGACTTCGTCGCTCTTGAGAGCCTCGACGAGTGCGAGGATTGCCGGGTTGTTCTCGTTGCCTTCCTTGACTGCAACGACGTTCACGTACGGAGAATCTGCACCTTCGACATAGAGACCGTCACGTGTTGCAACGAATCCTGCGGGGATAGCGTAGTTGCCGTTGATGACAGCGCCGTCAACATCGTCGATGACTCTGGGAAGTGATGCAGCCTCGATCTCCTTGAACTTGAGGTTCTTCGGGTTGGAAGCCACGTCGAGCGGTGTTGCCTCAAGGCCTGCATTGTCTACGAGTGTGATGAGACCTGCGGACTGGAGAAGAAGAAGAGCTCTTCCTTCATTTGTCGGGTCGTTCGGGATAGCGATTGTTGCGCCGTCGGGGATTTCATCGAGTGACTTGTACTTTGTGGAATAGAGCGCGATGGGTTCGATATGGATTCCGCCTGCATTCACGAGATGATAGCCGTGTTCTGTATTGAATGACTCGAGGTACGGGATGTGCTGGAAGTAGTTTGCATCGATTGATCCGTCTTCGACTGCATCGTTCGGAGTCACGTAATCTGTAAATTCCTTGATTTCGAGTTCGATTCCCTGTGCAGCAAGATCATCGACAACGAGGCTGAGAAGAGTTGCATGAGGTTCGGGGGTTGCACCTACGACGATCTTTGTTGTTGACGAGGAGGCTGCCGTCTCGGTTTCAGATGAACCCTGGGCGAATACGGATGTGAGTGCGAGTAATACGATAAGAGATAATGCGATAAGCTTTTTCATTTTTTATTCCTTTGACGGGGACTGAGCCCCTTATAGACAATTTTGTTTGAGCGAGTTCTTCCCTTTCGGGTATGAACGATACAGATACAGATGGATGGAATTGTTTAAATAGAAATGTTATGCCCGGCAGGGCATCATCATGGAAGACATCATAGAACGCATGGAAAGTGTAGAAAACTGTGTCATGTTCTTTATATCCTCCTGATAAATGTTGAACAAACTATATACGGAAATTAAATATTTATGCAAGTAGTTTGCAGAATTTTTTCAAAAACATGAAGGATGTCACATACAATAACAAAAATATAATCTTATGGCAGAAGAAATAAGTCTGATGAAAAAAACTGTCTTCTATTCCGTTTCGCTGACGTATTTCTTATTGAAACGATGCGAGAGAACAATGAGCAGCCTATTGATGGCATACGCCATACCGTTCATTACCAGAAGCCAGAAAAGAGACCGGCCGACACCGAGAATGCGGGCACGGACGAAGTCGTACGGACCGTCGACAACTCCGAGGACGTTCAGGAGGCCGACCACGACACCATAGACAAACGTGGGGATGAATGCAATGAATGCGTCCTTTTCCGTGACACCTCTGCAATCCCCGAAGACTATCATCGAAATGATGGAGAGAACAGGACAGACTGCATATTCACCGACGTTGGCATATCTGTAGAGACTGAACGTTCCCTTTCTGATGTCAGACGGAAGTATGACAAGAAAAACCACGAACATGGTCATCGCCTGCATGCAGACAGCAACGTATCTGAATTTCATGAATGCAGTTCGTATCCTGTAGCCGGCATTGGCGAACTCACGGGTAAGTTCAATCGCAACCAGAAGAGAGGAAAAAAGCGCCATCGTACCGCTTATGTGCGTGTAGTAGCCGAAATAACTGATACTGAAATCCGGTTTCACGAAGAGGGAAACGAAAAACGAATGCATCTCGATCAGAACTACGAGAATATTCAGTATGAAGGCACACCTGATACGATTCTGATTCCTGACCACCATCTTCCCCCTTTCTCCGAATACTATATGCTCAGCCTTTCTGATGACAGCGGTTTTCGAACATGGAACAGCAGATTTTACAATATTTTACAATCCGGAAGGAAAAAGAAAACCGCCGGTTTCCCGACGGCAGCAGAGCTTATCTTTTCTTGAGAAGGGCGGATGCTATGCGGTTTCCCGCGAACTGTATGAGCTCGACGAGAACGACAGTCACGATGACGGCAGCTACCATGACATCGGTACGGAAACGCTGGTAGCCGTAACGGATGGCAAGGTCGCCCAGTCCTCCGCCTCCGATTGTTCCTGCCATTGCCGAATAGCTTATGAGATTGATTATCGTCAGCGTGATTCCGCTCACAAGTGAAGGAAGGGCCTCGGGAAGCATGACTTTCCATATTATCTGCCAGTTGGTGGAACCCATGGCCTTTGCCGCCTGGATGACACCCGGATCAACCTCGATGAGACTTGTCTCAATGACACGTGCGACAAACGGTGCAGCTGCGATCGAAAGAGACACGACAGCGGCCCTTGTTCCGATACTCGTTCCGAGAATGAGGCGTGTAAGGGGGATAAGGACTATCATGAGGATGAGGAAAGGGAAGGATCTGAGGACGTTCACGATACGGCTCAGAACCTCGTTGAGAACGGGCTTCGGGATTATTCCGCCCTTCTCCTCCTTGTCGGTGACATGGAGAAGAACTCCGAGGGGAAGACCGAGGATGACGGAGAATATAGTCGAGAAGAATACCATCTCGAGTGTCTGACCTGTTGACTCGAGTACAAGTTTGATTATCTGAGAATTCATCAGTTTTCCTCCTCGAATGATGTCTTGTCGACCGTGACGCCTCGTTCTCTGAGCATTGCGATGGCCTTCTCGCGCACACTCTCATCAGGTCCTATGTCGAGAACCATGACACCGTAGCGGCTGCCCTCGATGTACTGCACTCCTGCAGCCATGATGTTGAACATGGCTCCCGTCTCCCTCGTGACCTCGCTGATGACGGGCTCTGCAGTCGTGGAAGAACTGAAGCGGAGAGTATAGTGGCCTTTCTTATCGGAGAAGTTCACGATGCTTTCCTTGATGTTGGTGAGGTTGGAGA
>CAZKIT010000175.1:0-3753 GCA_964552905.1 uncultured Spirochaetaceae bacterium | reverse complement strand
AGGAGGAGATAGCCTCCCTTTTCGGCAAGGAAGTCGGAACGATGGTCCAGGCCGTCACGAAAATCAGCCGTATCACACAGGACAAGTCGATACAGGAAGCCGAAACCATCAAGAAGATGTTCTTTGCAATGAGCAAGGATCTCAGGGTCATTCTCATCAAACTCTCGGACAAGCTCCACAACATGCGCACCCTCTCGGGGCTCTCGAGCGAAAGACGTATCGCATATGCACGCGACTGTCTCGACATCTTCGCGCCGATAGCTGACAGCCTGGGTATGCAGACTCTGAAGAGCGAGCTCGAGGATTTATCGCTCAAGGCACTCAAGCCGGAAAGCTACGAATACATCAGTACATACCTGCTCGAAAGAAAGAGCGAATACACGGCATTCATCAAGCAGGTATCGAAGGCGATAGAGGAAGCATGCAGAAAGGAGGGACTCCAGAACATCGAAGTCTCGGGAAGAGTCAAGCATGCCTACTCAATCTACATGAAAATCAAGAAGAGGAAGAAGGAAATCGACGAGATTTACGATATCCTCGGTATCCGCGTAATCTGCAACACAACCGTCGAATGCTATACGATACTCGGAATCATACACTCGATGTGGCTTCCTATCGAAGGCAGATTCAAGGACTACATCGCCATGCCCAAGGCCAACAACTACCAGTCTCTCCACACGACGGTTCTCGGCCCGCAGAACAGGCATCTCGAAATCCAGATCCGTACCTGGGAAATGCACAAGACGGCCGAGGAAGGTGTCGCCGCACACTGGGCATACAAGGCCGCAAGCGGAAGCGAAAGCGGTGCATGGAAGAACATGGACTCCATCAACTATCAGAAGATAGTCAAGAAGATAAAGTCCTGGTCCAAGGAAATCTCGGAAAGCGAAGACTACATGGAGGAAATCAAGAACGAGCTGTTGAAGGACTCCATCGTAGTATTCACTCCGCAGGGTCATGTAATCGAACTCCCCGTCGGATCGACGGCACTCGACTTTGCATACAAGATTCACACCGAAGTCGGAAACCACTGCTCCGGAGCAAAGGCGGACGGCTCGATAATTCCTCTGAACAAGCCTCTGCAGAACACCCAGATAGTCGAAATCATGACTTCGCCCTCGGCTCACCCGAACCAGCAGTGGCTCGAGGCCGCGGCCTCCTCTTCGACTAAGAAGAAGATAAAGGCCTGGCTCAACAAGTACCAGAGTGCAAACGTTCCCGAGATAAAGCAGCCAGACAAGCCTGCACCTGTACCGCAGGTAAGGAAAGAAACGGCGATGAGCAACCCGCAGAAACTCATCAACGGTACTCTTTCCTATGTCTCACAGGAAGCGAAGGGAACACTGATGGTCGGAGAAGACAGCAACATCATGTATTCGTTCGCGAAGTGCTGCAACCCTATGCAGGGTGACGATGTCGTAGCCTACATAACACGCGGAAGGGGCTACATCATCCACCGCAGGGACTGTTCCAACCTCAGACACATGGCCGAAGTCAACGAGAGGACGGTATCCGTCAAATGGACCGGTCAGGAGATGATGAAGCACTACCACATCATCACCAAGATCGATACTGATATCTTCGGACAGATAGAGAATGCCGTTAAGTCCCACAACGCAAGGCTGAGAAAGGGAACACTCGGCGTCGACGGCAACAGGCTCTCCGGAGACTTCACGATCATCGCGGAGAACGAAGAGGCAATAAGGAAGTGCACAACCTCAATCCGTCTCATTCCGACAGTAATAGAGCTCACCGGAGCATCAAACTCGTAACACAGCGCCCTCATCTTTTCAGACGGGGGCATTATCAGAATGTATCATGAAGCGTTGAGAATCCGGACAGTACGGAAGCTTCGAACAGTTGTGGAACCGTAACCTGAAAGTGCCGCACCGGCCCTATTCTATGCAGTGAATGACCTCGGGAAGAAGCTGTTTCTTCCGGCTCATGACACCCGGCATGTCGTAAACCGATGGAGCGATTTCACTCCAGAGGAAGCGCCGTGTATACTTGGAGCGGGTCGAGAGGAGGATGCTCTGTTCCTTGATGACGTCTGTAATCATGAGCATAGCCCAGTCAAGTCCCTTGTTCTCCTTTATATCGCTGAGAGCTGCAAGATACTTGTCCATATATGTCGGATAGTCGCTTGTCGTAGTTGCCTCGCACTGTCCGATGGCAAACTTCACACCCTTCTCGGAGTATTCCTTGAAGTCGGCTTCGATGGCTGATTTCGGTTCACGCGACGAGAGCGAATTGATGACCGAGAAGAGTTTTGTTCCGAATGCGTTTATGTCGTATTCGCCCGCTATCGCGGCAAGGGCGCCGGCAGAAGTCTTATCTATCTGCGTAGTCGTCGGGGACCTCAGGACAAGTGTATCCGACATGATGCCGGTAAGAAGAACACGGGCGGTCGTCTCGTCGGGAACGATGTTGTGTCTCAGATACTGCTGGTAGACAATCGTACATGTACTTCCCAGAGGCTCGGCATCAATGAAAATTGGAAGACTCGTCTTCAGGGCATCGAGTCTGTGATGGTCGATGATTTCAACAACCTGAGCCTCCTCTATTCCCTTTATGCTCTGTCCGATTTCATTGTGGTCAACAAGAATGACACTGTATGAAGGCTTATGGAGAAAGCAGCGGCGTGTGACGTAGCCGACGAACCTGTCTTCATCGAATACTGCGAGGCCTCTGAGATTCGAAGAAGTAAGATCCTCCTTCGCGTCATCGAAGAAGTCGTGGATGCTCAGTCTCTGTCCCTGTTTGCCCATTATCGTGGAGACGGCAGGCGTCATTCTGAGTCTGCGTTCAACCTCAGCCGTACCGAGCTCGGTAAGATAGACAGTCCCGTCATACTCAGAGAAGTCTATGTCGTCGCATGAAGTGGAAGCCGAGATGATTACTGCGGGAACGCCCATCTTCATCGCGTGTTCGATATATCTCTTGCGGTACCCGAGTACTACGATGGAATCTTTTCTGTTGTCGACAAAGCGGCAGAAGTCCTCATATGCGGCGGCACCGGCAAGGATGGATGCCGTGAAGCTTTCCTTACCCTTCTTTATGAGCTTTCCGGGAATCACCGATTCGATGTTCGAAACCAGGAACTCGTAGTGGGGAATCTCCTCTGCGTTATCCTTCAGAAACCAGCTTGTTATGTCGTCGATACTCAAGAGGCCTATAAAGGAATCACCATCGAAAACGGGAAAGGCTGAAGGATGGTTTTCATTGTAGGTTTTGACAAGGTTATAAATCGGAGCCTTCGCTTCGACCCTGTCGACGGGCTCGAGCATTACATCCCCGACCTTCGGTCTCACGTCCTTCATATACGGAGGTGCCTCGACGCCGAGAAGCGAGAACTGCTTTTCGACGGCCTCGCTCATGTGGCCGCACCTCACGGCATGATAGCGGTTGGAATTATCTATACGGTTCTTGAGCTCCGCGTATCCGTAGGCTGAGCAGATGCTGTCGAGATCGGGATTGCGGTGACCTGTGATGTAAATATCCTTCATGAGGACGAGTGTATACTAAAAAACTCAAACAGAATACTCATATAAGACGGAAAAAGTGACTATAATCAGGGCATGCAGAATATTCTTGTTGTTGTTGATATGCAGAATGATTTCGTCTCCGGCGCGCTCTCGAGCAAGGCTGCAGAGGAGATAGTCGCTCCGATGAAGGAGAAAATCCTCTCCTTTGATGGCAAGGTGATCTATACCCGTGACACCCATGAAAAGGATTACATGTCCACGGAGGAAG
>CAZKIT010000174.1:0-3786 GCA_964552905.1 uncultured Spirochaetaceae bacterium | reverse complement strand
CCGCAGACATCTGGAAGGAAACGGGACGCTACTATTCCATCGACAAGGAGATGGGACGTTTCCAGGACAGAAACGGCAGGGACATGGTTCTTGCAATGACCAACGAAGAGACAGTCACCGACTGTGCGAAGGGAGAAATCGACTCCTACAAGCGTCTTCCAGTCATGGTCTACCAGATTCAGACGAAGTGGAGAGATGACCCAAGGCCGAGAGCAGGCCTCATCAGAGTCAGGGAGTTCACGATGAAGGACGCATACTCCTTCCATACAAGCCAGGAATCCCTCGACGAAGCATACGCCGATCAGTACAGGGCTTACTTCCGCATCTACTCACGCTGCGGCCTTCCTGCAATCGCAGTAGGTGCAGACACAGGCATGATGGGCGGAAAGATCAGCCATGAATACATGTACCTCTCGCCTATCGGAGAGGATACAATCATCACATGTCCGGAGTGCGGCTACACGGAGAACAGACAGGTCGCAAAGTTCAGGAAGGAATACTTCACAGGTGACCTCAAGCCGATGGAGAAGGTCGCGACACCGGAAGCAAAGACAATCGACGAACTCGCATCCTTCCTCAAGATCGATCCGAGAATGATGGCAAAGGCCGTATTCATGGTCGGTTCCTTCATTGACGACAAGACCGGAGAGGAAAAGGATAAGCTCGTTACGGCAATCATCCGCGGCGACTTCGATGTCGAGGAAAGCAAGCTCAGCAACGCAATAAAGGCCAACTCTCTCAGACCCGCTCACGAAGAGGAGATAACGGAGTACGGCATGGTACCAGGCTTTGCTTCCCCGATCGGCGCAAAGAAGGGATTCATCCTCGTCGTGGATGACTCTGTCGCCAACTCCAACAACTTCGTCGCAGGAGCTAACGAGAAGGGCTTCCACTACCTCAACACCAACTACGGACGTGACTATGACGGAGCTGTCGTTGCGGATATCGCATCAGCAAGACAGGGTTTCCCGTGTCCGAAGTGCGGTTCTCCGCTCAACTCGAGCAAGGGAATCGAAATCGGAAACATCTTCCAGCTCGGAACAAGATACTCCGCAGCCATGAACTGCACATACCAGGACGAGAACGGAACACAGCAGCCGGTTCTCATGGGATGCTACGGAATCGGAGTGGGAAGACTGCTGGCATGCCTCTGCGAGGAGTACAACGACGAGAAGGGTCTCTGTCTTCCGATTACGGTTGCACCTTACCAGGTACACTTCGTCTCTCTCGTGAAGGATACTGCAGTTGCAGAGGGAATCTATTCGGAACTCGAGAAGGCAGGAATCGAGGTGCTCTACGACGACAGGAAGGAGACTGCAGGCGTCAAGTTCGCCGATGCAGACCTCATCGGTATTCCTATCCGCATCACACTCGGAAACCGCTCCTACAAGGAAGGAAAGGTTGAAGTGAAGTACCGCAGAACAGGAGAGGAGACAACATACCTCATTTCCGACCTCGCTGAAGAGATAAAGAAGGAAATCGCGAAGGAGACGGCCAGAATAAACGAAAAGGTCGTCAACAGGGAATGGAAGAGAGACTGATTTCCCGGTTTGAATCCATGGAGAGGGGCACCACCCCTCTCTTTTCCGTTAGAAAATGAAGAAAAGAAACAAGCTTACATCATCAGACTGGCTTCTTGCCCTTGCTGTCACCTATACCGTGATATCCGTCACGATGAACATCTTCTGCATGAAGTCGCTTTCGTTCGGCACAGACATAATAATATGTGACGGGGGCCTAATCATAAGCTGGGGAATATTTCTCATCAGCAACGTCATCGTCGAAGTATGGGGAGAAGCAATGAGCCGCAAGGTAATCAACATCGCGGCAGTCGTGGCATTCGGTGCCATGATAGTCGGACGCCTCATAGTCTTCATCCCCACGCTTGAGGAGTACGAAAGCCAGGCGGAAGCCTATGCAAAGATATTCTCGAACGGCCCCAGGACGATAATCTCCTCTGTTGCCGCATTCTGGCTCGGAAACATAATCAACGTCGAGATAATCGACAGGATGAAGAAGAGAGCCCAGGAAAGAAAGAATGACGGAAAGCTGCTTTTCTTCTTCCGCTCCTCGTTCTCCACACTCATCGGACAGCTCGTGGACAATGCAGTTTTCATGACGCTCGCATTCGCTCCAGTCGGGATATCACTCTACGAGATGGCATGGAAGGACATACTCTCCTCCGTTCTCTCGGGAACTGTGATCGAGCTGGTCGTCGAGTCGTGTCTCGTACCCTTCATCACGATTCCCCTTACCGGACACATACAGGAAATCAGGAAGAAGGAAGAAAATGCATAACACACTCATTACAGGCACCGGCCGCGGAATCGGGCGTGAGACCGCCCTTCTCTTCCTCGAAAGAGGATATACAGTCTACGGTATAGATATCCGTCCGTCCTCGATAGAGAACGAAGGCTATCATCACTTTGTTGCAGATGTGTCAGAGCCGCAGTCGCTTCCCGATATAGAGAATGTCGATATCCTCGTAAACGCGGCAGGAATACAGGGAAGCGCAAACGACATCGCAGTCAATCTCCAGGGGACCATCAACGTCACGGAGAAGTACGGCGTGCGGGACGGCATAAAGGCCGTACTCAACATAGCCTCGGCTTCCGCCCACACAGGAGCAGAGTTTCCCTCCTACACGGCATCGAAGGGCGGAATCATCTCCTACACGAGAAATGTGGCCGTCAGGATAGCTCCCTACGGGGCAATCTGCAATTCGATATCTCCCGGAGGAGTCCTCACGGAATCTAACGCTCCCGTCATAAGAGATGATAAGCTCTGGGCAGAGATAATGGCTCTGACACCACTCGGAAAGTGGGCTACCGAGAGGGAAATAGCCGAATGGATCTACTTCATCTGTGTCGTCAACAGATCAATGAGCGGAGAAGATATCCTCATCGACAACGGAGAGAGCCATCTCTCGTCACACTTCGTCTGGCCGGAGGGTTGAGTCAGTCCTCATCCTCCTCAAAGTCATCCTCTTCCCAGTTTTCCCCCCTGATCGTGTCAATCACGATTCCGTTGTTCTCCGCATCGGAATTCGTTTCATCCAGTGCCGCGTCGGCAGCCTCCTTCGCCCTCTTCAGCGACAGTGGTTCATCCGAATTGTAATCGTCTCTCTGTGTGTAGGTTACCCTGACTGTCCTCGTCAGTGTCCAGAATCCTTTCTTTGCAGGCATCTTTTGTCTCCTTGTCTTTTTTCCTCATTCTGCATCGGAAAGGAAAACGGGAGGTCGCTTCTCCGGCGACAATATAATCAGATTAAAAAAAAGAAGACAGAGCCGCAGAGCTCTGTCTTACACCGAAAAAAAATGGAGACCGGAGTCTCCAAACAACGACGGGGAAGATGTCAGTTGGCACCCATCGACTTCAGAAGATTAACAATGTAAGTCTTCTTGACAGCCTTGGCATACTCAAGAACGGAATGTCCCTGGTAGTCTGTAGCGTTGATGTCGGCACCGCTCTTGATGAGCTGGGTCGTGATCTTTGTCTCGTCGTTCGTGTTGACGGCAAGGATGAGAGCTGTCTCACCGAGATAGTTCTTGCACTCAAGCTCTGCTCCTGCTTCAAGAAGGACTTCGATGACCTTCGGGTTCTTCGAGCAGTTCGCTGCGAGATGGAGCGAATTAGACTTATACTTCGGCTCGCATTCATGGATATCACCGCCGTCAGCGATGAGTTCCTTCAGAACAGCAACCGAGTGGTTGTACTGAGAAGCAAGCATCACAGGGCTTAGACCCCACTCGTTATGGCAGTTTACATCTGCTCCCTTCTCAATCA
>CAZKIT010000173.1:0-3799 GCA_964552905.1 uncultured Spirochaetaceae bacterium | reverse complement strand
AGGTTGCCGTGAAGAAGGTGAGCAAGGAAGAGCTGGGTCGCATGATGGAAGGCGTCGATTTACGCGGTGCCCTTCTCGATATGGGCGGTCCGAGAAGAGGAGCCTCGAGACTGAAGGAGATGACGGTCGATGAATTCTGCTCGTCCCTCAGGGAAGATGAGAAAGCGCTCGTCCTCATTCTCGACGGAATAACCGATCCCCATAACCTCGGCGCGATTCTCAGGTCCGCTGACCAGTTCGGAGCCGACCTCGTTCTCATCCCGGAAAGAAGGTCGGTGCAGGCGAACGAGACGGTTGTCAAGGTATCCTCGGGTGCCGCGCAGTATGTTCCCGTCTCCGTCGTGACGAATCTCACGCGTGAGATAAAGACACTCAAGGACAACGGCTTCTGGGTCTACGGTGCAGATATGAACGGTGATTCCTCCTACTCTGAGAAGTTTGCTCCGCGTACTGCAATCGTCATGGGAAGCGAAGGCGACGGAATGTCGAGTCTCGTCAGAAAGAACTGCGACTACATAGTTTCGATTCCGATGCGGGGCCATATCGATTCCCTCAACGTTTCCGTTGCAGCCGGAATCCTGATGTACGAATTCAGAAGAACACACTGAATCTGGAATGAAATATATGAGCCTCCGAATCGGAGGCTCGCTTCTTCACTGGTTGAAGAACTTGTTCCCTATGTCATCCCTGTACCAGAGAGACGAGAAATTCTTCTCCTTTATGAGCGTATAAGCCTGTTCATTGGCTTCTTCGAACGTTGCACCTCTTCCCACGACCGTGATGCACCTTCCGCCGTCCGTGAAGTACCTCCCGTCCTTGTCCTTTCTCACAGCACCGATGAATACAAGGGGCTTGTCAGATGTGTTCATCAGGAATGCGTTCGTGATTCCTTCTATCTCGTTTCCCTTTTCGGGGTCGAGAGGGTAGCCCTTAGATGCAAGTACGACGGCGACAGTCGCCTCGTTGTACGTTTCGAGCTTGAGTGTGCTCAGCCTGTTCTCCTTCATAGCCTCCATTATCTCGATGACATCTGTCTTGATGATCGGTACCATGGCCTGCGTTGCAGGGTCATTGAGCCTCACATGGTAATCGACGAGTACGGGGCCGTTGTCAGTGATGACGAGGGAGAGCGTCAGAACGCCGTAGTATGCGAATCCTTCCTCCCTCATGCCGTCAAGCGTCGGCTCGATTATCTTCGTCCTTATCTCGTCCTCCACATCGTCGTCGAGAGGAATCGGAGCGATTGCACCCATGCCTCCCGTCGGAGTTCCCTGCGACTTCGAGACGTTCGTGTATTCGTTTGCAAGCGGCAGCAGAAGGTATCCGTTCTTGTCGACGAAGAGCGTTGCCGTTGCATGGAGTCCCTCCACATGCCGCTCTACAAGGACAGGTCCCTTCGTGAAGAGAAGCTCTGCGTAGTTGAGAAGCGCTTCCTTGTCAGAAGAGGAAAGCATGATGCGCGACGGGGTTATCGAATTGGACTTTATCGTGTATCTGACCCCTTTGTGTTCATCGAGGAAGGATGAGAGGGATTCCCTGTCGGAAAATACCGCATTCTCCGGAACGGGGATGCTGTGTCTCTGTGTGAAGGCTCTCGAAAAGGCCCTGTCGTCCTCGAGCCGCAGTGCCTCCTTGGTTGCTCCGCAGCATACGACGCCTCTTTCCCTGAGGTATTCCTTGACACCGCTTAGCAGCGGGGCCTCCGTTCCTATGAACACCATATCTATCCTGTTGTCGATTATCGCCCTGTAAACGGCCTTCGGGTCAGACGGATCCGTGTCAGGAAGATTCGTTGCGATATCTTCGGTTCCCGGAGTGCCGGGAGCGACGAACAGCTCCGAAATAAACGTACTCTGACTCAGCCACCAGGCTGCGGCATGATCCTTTGCGCCGGAGCCCAAAACCAGAATTCTCACTTTTTCACCTCTTTCCGATTATTCTACACTACGCAAAAACCAAAAATCAAAGAAGAAAATTTCACTTAACACATATTTTCGTTCTGCCTGATATGCAGAAAATGAATAAATTTACGTTATCGGAAAGACGTTCTTTTTCAGAGTAACGTCGTATTTCCTATCGGATAAAGAATTAGTGAAATGTTATTCTTTTAACATGTTTGCAAAATCTCAATCAAACAGTTGAAAAGAACTCTTCTCTTATTGTATTCTTAAAGAGCGTTTTCTGTTTTATGCGTGCAGAAATGTGTAGAACAGACGGCTGGGAGTCAGATGGTTTCGAGAAAGTATGCCGGCGATTATCGTCTTGAGAATGTGAAGAACAGGAACGGAAAGATAGTCACGAGAGCAGTATACAGAGGCGAGATCTTCGGCTTTGAAAAGACCGGTGATGATATGAAGAGAACGCGGAGGATATTCCTCATCTCGACTGTGTGCGAATGGGCCTTCCTCATAGCATTTCTTCTTATCAACAGCGATAAGGGCAGGGTGATGTATGTTTCCCTTCCTCTTATAGCGGTGGCCTTTCCTCTTCTCGGCCAGAGCGACATTGTCTCTCTTCTGTACAGGAGGAGCGGGGAATACAAGAGGCAGGAGAAGGACAGGATTACAGAGCGTCTCGTATCCTACGTCTTCATATCCCTGTTTCTATCCTTCTGTTCCGCCGCGGGACACGTCGTGGCGTGGGTCAGAAAAGGTGAGAGTATCGCTGATGCCGTCGTCCTTGTTCTGACAGTCCTGCTTGTCTTTTCCTTCTGGAACCTTTTCAAGAGAAGAGGGGACCTCAGGATGAAGAGTACAGGAACGACAGCTCTTCCCCCGGCGGAAGAATGAAAAAGGAAAAATGCTTACGTTGTAAGCCAAATATACCTCTAGGGAGGATTTTAGGAATGAAAAAAACTTTAGCTATTGTTCTTATGGTTCTCTGTGCATTCAGCGTTTTCGCTCAGGGTGCAACAGAAACAAAGACAACAACAACTACTACTACAACAGCTCCTGCTGCAACAACAGCCGCAGAGCCTGCAAAGACAGAAGCAGTTGTTGAGAAGCCGACAACAGCTGTCTTCGCAACATCATCCTTCGGTATGAAGTTCTCTCCGTTCTTCGCTGCAACAGCTTATGACCAGGACATCGTCGATGTGACACAGCTTGGTCTTCTCGCTGCTGACCGCGGTGGTGCCATCATCTATGACGGAATCAACGGTGAAACACACACATACAACGGAACAGACTACTTCTATCAGGGCGCAGGTTCTGTCGAAGTCGTTCAGAACGCTGACGGAACAGTCGACTACAAGCTCACAATGAGAGACGACATCTACTTCTCCGACGGTGTCCATGCAACAATCGACGACGTCATCTTCGGCATCTACGTTCTCGCAGACCCGACATATGACGGATCCAGCACAATCTATGCTCAGCCGATCATCGGTATGGATGAGTACTACAACTCAATGAGCAGTGCTGATTCTCTCATCTTCGCTGCAGGCAAGGACAACACAGACTTCACATACTGGACGAAGGAAACCCAGGATCAGTTCTGGGCTGACATGGACAAGGCAGGCGAGGCATTCGCTCAGGAAATCGTTGACTATGTCGTAGCAAACTATGCTGCTTCCTACTCGGAGAGCTATCTCGAAGTTTCCGCTGACGAAGTCTATGCAGACGCAGGCCTCCAGGTCAAGCTCGGCATGATGCTGTGGGGATATGGTTCATACTGGACAGAAGGCGCTACAGCTGCTGATTACTGGAACGCTATCCTCGACAACTTCGGCGGCGACATCATGAACGCTACAGAAGTCGAGACAGCAGGTTCCACAATCTTCCAGTGCCTCGCTGCAGTA
>CAZKIT010000172.1:0-3904 GCA_964552905.1 uncultured Spirochaetaceae bacterium | reverse complement strand
TAGCTCAAAACTGGAGTGTTAAGCATGTCAGACCAGATTGAATCATTCTGACACAGTTGAACAAATTCGACCTTAAAACGTGTCAAACGGTCTCATCGAATCAAATCAATCGCAAAAGCGTGTCAATCTGACTCAATATACCTCTTGACGGCATCTCTTTTCCCTTCGTCGGAGATGAATGTTATCACCCCGTCCTCCACGACGGCGACAGCAAAGTTCACTGACAGAAAACTGTCCTCGCTTATCATATAGAAGGAGGCATCGTCACCCTTGAGGGGAAGAACGGAGCCTAGGGACGGGATCCTGACTACAAGGCTTTCTGCCTTTTCTCTTGTTATTCTCTCTATTTTCATATTTCCATTATGCAGGATTTGAGTCCGAGTAGGAAAGCAGGAGTTTTATCTTGTTTACTGCTTTCGGAAGAGCCGTATATATGCTCTCACCGTCCTCTTCTCCCTCAAGGGCTTCACCGTAGATGCTCATCACCGGAACTTCGTCCATCTTCTTCTCGAGTTCTACTGTCGATATCTTCCGCTTCTCTTTCTTCCATTTACAGTCCCGGAACTGAGGCTCTCCGTTCTTATCAAGGGACACCGAAGCGCCGAAGAGACGGCAGACCATGCTTCTGCCCTTGTAGAAGGAACAGTGCTCCGCTTTATCGGGATTATACAAGGGGCAGACTCCGCTCTCGGGGTCCGAGGACGAGAGACGGGACAGGACCTCGTCCTCCCTTCCATCCCTGATCAGAAGGTATGCGCAGAGTTCAGCTTCGCTTTCCGTCAGATAAGGAACATAGTGACGGCAGCATTCTCCGCATGACGACAGGCAGTGAACAGAAAAATCACGGCAGAAATCACCCTCTTCCTTTTCAAGAAGCGAATAGGCTTCAAGGAGCTTCTTTATCCTTTCTCCGGTGACGGAAAACGACAGGATATTGTCCACGGTATTATTTTTCATGGAGTGATTTCTACAACATTCCTGCAGAAAATGGCAATAGATGGAATTGAGGTATATGTGAAATTTCTCAGTTTTTCTTTATATATACCGTTTTTCATGAAAACAAAGAAAGAGCAGGAAAACGTCGGGGACGGCACCTATGATTTCTGTACAGAACCTATGGCATTGCTTTTTGCCCCTCTTTGCTTCAGAATATTTGCGTATGAAAATCGTAATTCTGGGTGCAGGCAGGCGCGGTATAAGACTTGCCAAACACCTCATACAGGAAAAGAAGTCCGTTGTTCTTGTCGACAGCAACCCCACACGCTGCCAGCAGGTCGTTTCAAAGCTGGACTGCATGACGGTATGCGGAAGCGCTACTGACCTTGAGATTCTCAAGGAGGCGGGAGCTGCAGAGGCGGGAGCCGTCATCGCCGTCACGGACAGCGACGAAGTGAACCTCGTAGCCTGCGGTATCGCAGCATCGAACTTTTCCAAGGCGACAACGATTGCAGCAATAAGAAGCATATCATATCTGGGAAGCAGCAAGGGATCGGGAAAGAGAATTCTCGGAATCGACCACATCGTTAACCCTGAGGAAGAGGCTGCAAAGCGAATGACGAGTGTCCTCAAGTCAGGTCTCTTTTCAGATATCATCGACTTCGATGACGCGAACTTCATTCTCTTCAGGATACTCCTCTCCTCTTCCAGCCCGTTTGTCGGAAAGACCCTCATCGACATGAAGAAGAGTCTCAGCGGCGAATATATAATCATAGGTTTAAGGAGGGGCAGCGAGGTACTCACCCCGAGCGGTAACACGGTCCTCAATGAGGGAGATGAAATCGCAGTCATGGCAGGAGACGACGACAGCGAGAATGTCTACAAGGCCCTCAGAGGCGATAACTCGAACGTCAAGCTGAGACGCATGATTACTGTCGGAGGCACGAGAATCGCGCGCTATCTCTTCTCGAATCTCACGAGGGGAATGCTGAAAAGAATGACTCTCATCGAGAAGGATGCGGACATATGCCGTGAATTCTCGGAGGAGTTTCCCCAGATACTCACCATCAACGAATCCATAACCGACGAGAACATCTGGGAAGACGAGAGACTGAGCCAGGCCGATCTCATGATTTCCGTCACGGAGAACGACGAACTCAACATCATCACCGCTTCCTACGCAAAGCGAACCGGAACGAAGAAGACGATGGCACTTCTCAAGACGAACCCGAACTACATACAGTTCGCAACCAACATGGACATCGACGCAACGATAAGTACCACGGAGTCGACAGTCGACGCCATCATGAAGTTCCTGAGGGGAGAGAACGTCGTTACTCTGCATTCAATATTCAGCGGAGAACTCGAAGTATATGAATACGTACTGGGAGAGAGATTCTCGCTGCTGGGAAAGAAGCTCATGGAAGTCGACCTCAGGGGAAAGTGCATCATAGCCGGAGTCAAGCGAAGCCGCAGCAACGAGAGCTTCGTTCCCAACGGACAGTATGAGTTCACAGTCGGCGACA
The DNA here is from genome assembly GCA_964552905.1 of uncultured Spirochaetaceae bacterium. Lineage (GTDB taxonomy): Bacteria > Spirochaetota > Spirochaetia > Sphaerochaetales > Sphaerochaetaceae > Ornithospirochaeta. The sequence goes on along the minus strand of CAZKIT010000172.1, from coordinate 1,442 downwards.
CAGTACTCGTCGCATGTGCACACCGCAGTTATGACGCCGTAACGGAGCTTTTCAGATGAACATCAACTTCAAGTCAGTGTTGCGTCTCATCGGATACATATTCCTTCTTGTCTCACTTCTGATGCTTCTTCCGACCTCGATTGCGGCATTTCATGAGGAGCGGATGGCCCACAGGGCGTTCGTCCTCACCCTTCTTATGATGCTCACGGTCAGTGCCGTGATACTTCTGCCGACAGTCCGGAGAAAAAGTGAACTCATAGTCGGACCGAAGGAAAGCTGCCTGTTTGTAACGCTGGTCTGGCTCTCGATGTCATTCTTCGGAGCAGTACCGCTCTATCTTACAAAGTCCTATCCGACATTCGCCGGCTGCTTCTTCGAGATAATGAGCGGATTCACGACCACAGGTGCAACCTGTCTCGATAATATCGAATCTCTTCCGAAATCCATCCTGTTCTGGCGTAACATGACCAACTGGATAGGAGGAATGGGAATAGTAGTCCTCTTCGTGGCCCTGCTTCCGGCATTCGGAGCAAAGGGCACTGCCCTTGTCGGCGCCGAATCGGTAGGACCTACAAAAGACAAGCTCACACCGAAGATCAGGCACTCGGCACTTGCCCTGTGGCTCATCTACCTCGGACTCTCCATACTCCAGACAATCTTCCTCCTCTTCGGAGGTCTGGACCTCTTCAATGCAATGACAGTCACGTTCGGAACGATGGGAGCCGCAGGCTTCTCTCCGACGAACTTTTCGATAGAGAGCTACGATTCATCCTATGTAGAATGGGTCTGCACGGTATTCATGTTCCTCTCGGGTGCAAACTTCGCACTCTACTTCAAGGCCCTGAGAGGCCAGGTCAGAAAGGCATTCAGCGACGGGGAGTTCAAACTATACTTCAACATCGTCCTCACCTGCTCGCTTCTCATTGCCGCAAACCTCTTCATCAAGACGGGGCTCAGAGCCTCGACAGCTCTCAGACAGGGTTTCTTCCACGTCATATCATTCATAACGACGACGGGATTCTATTCCGCCGACGTCAGCCAGTGGCCGATCTTCAGCCAGGTCATCCTCTTCATGCTATCATTCATCGGAGGCTGTGCGGGTTCCGCTTCCGGCGGCGTCAAGGTTGTCAGAATCGCGGTAATCTTCAAGGTCGGCATGACAAGCATAAAGAAGAGACTTCATGCCAATGTGGTCTCAAGCATAAAAATCGGCGACGACACATACTCGCCCGATGTCGTCTCCTCGATATGCGGTTTTTTGGGAATGTACTTCATAACGTTCTTCATCGGCTCCGTAATCGTCGCTCTTACAGGGCAGAGCGTTCTTGTCTGTCTCTCCTCAACGATACTCTCACTTGGTAACATAGGCCTGGGCATCGGAGGACTGGGAACAGAGGTGTCATTCTCGGTATTCCCCGACTGGACACTCTACTTCTTCTCGT
>CAZKIT010000171.1:0-3923 GCA_964552905.1 uncultured Spirochaetaceae bacterium | reverse complement strand
AGATAAGAGACAGGCACGACGTTTCCCGTCGGTTGACAGCTCTCTTTTCTTCAGAATATATTCCTCGTACGGACTACGGAGAGAAAAAATGAAGATTGTGGTCATAGACGGACAGGGCGGAAGCATCGGAAGAGCAGTGGTTGAAAGTCTTGCGGCGGAGAATCTGGGTGCGGACACCGTCTGCATCGGAACGAATGCCGCGGCAACGCAGAACATGCTGAAAGGCGGAGCGAAAGCCGGGGCGACGGGAGAGAATCCCGTAAGGCTGGCATGCAGGGATGCCGACTTCATCATCGGCCCCATCGGCATCGTGATGGCCGACTCGATGCTGGGAGAAATCCCCCCCGCCATGGCGGAGGCTGTGGGAGCAAGCAGGGCCCACAAGATCCTCATTCCCGTAAACAGATGCGTCACCGTCGCGGGAGTGGAGGAGATGAGTCTCTCGGAGTATATAGCTTCGGCAGTCGGAACACTTCTAAGACAGCTCTGAACCGGCTTGACTGAAAAGACCGTATAGGAAAGAATAGTCACGGGTCATGAAGACCCGGGGAGAGAAGAACTCTCCGCTTGTAATACACAGGTTACGCCATGAAGGCATCATAGCGGCACATACGGAGTATGGCGTAACATGGCTGACGACAGAATCATACTTGATATCAGGAACATCACACTCTCATACGGAGAGAAAACCGTTCTGGAAGACTTCTCGCTTTCCCTCCGGAAAGGAGAGAAGATCATACTTGCCGGTCCCAACGGCTCGGGAAAGACCACGCTCATCAGAAGCATACTCGGCTTCACGAGGCCCCGGAAAGGCACCATAGGGAAGGCTCCGGGCCTGAGGTGTGCCTACACGCGTCAGGGAGACACGGAGACAATCTGTCCGGTATCCGTAAGGGAGGTCGTTTCCATGGGCCTCTACAGATCAGAAGACAAGGATGCATCACGTATTGAAAACGCCATGAAGCTGACAGAGGTGAGTCATCTGTCCTCACGTTCGTTCCCGTCTCTTTCTGGGGGAGAGAAGCAGCGTGTCCAGATAGCGCGCTCGATAACACAGGAAGCCGACGTGATACTGATGGACGAGCCGACAACCTTCCTCGATACCGCATTCAGGGATGAACTCGTATCCATCCTCACACTGCTTCCGTCACAGATGGCGGCAATCGTCGTGACACACGACGAAATGCTCTCCGACAGGCTCGGATGGAGAATCATCAGAATCGGAAAGGAGGAGAAAAGATGCAGAGAATAATCTCCCTGCTCGCATTGAGGCCCATTCTCTACGGTCTTATCGGCATGATAATCAGCGGCATCTCGTTTCCTGTCGCAGGGGTGGTTGTCATGGAAAACGGCCTCATATCGATGAGGTACATGCTGATGCACGGCGTGATTCTGGGAGGAGTCGCCGCCGTAGTCCTGGGTATCCCGATGCTGACTGCCGTCATTCCCGTCAACATCATACTCGTACTCATCATGCTTCACCTGGGCAGCCGCGGCCGTTCGCTCTCCTCTTCGGGAGCTGCGATGATGGTATGTACGATGGGCCTGGCCTCTCTCGTCAGCCACATTGCCGATGTTCCCGCGAAGGACATGCTCGAGGTCCTATGGGGAAGCCCCTTCGCCCTTACAGGAACCGATCTCATCCTTCTGGGAGCACTGGCTCTGCTGACACTCTCCTACACCGCAGTATTCTTCCGACCCGTTTCCATGGTTTTCTTCGATTCCGATACGGCCTCCTCCATGGGAGTTCCCGTAAAGGCACACAATACGGCAATGACGATGCTATGCGCACTGACGGTATCCGTCGCGATGAGAGTGCTGGGAGCACTCCTTATCGACGCACTTCTGGTGCTTCCCGTCATCTCGGCGGAAAGAAAGGCCCAGAGTCTCAGGGCACTCTTCATACGCAGTTCCCTCACCGGGCTTCTGCTCTCGCTTACGGGCTACTTCCTCGCCCTCCTCTTCAACTTTCCCGTCAGCGGAACGCTTGCCATTCTGGCAGCGGCATCATATGCATTCAACTCAGTCTACAGGAGAATCAAAAAATGAAAAGAACAGCAGTAATTCTTACCCTCATCATCTCCGTTCTGTTCCTGCTTCCGGCCCAGCCGGCAGCAGAGACGACGGACGCGGAATACGTGGCATCCACCAGCTGGGTCGCCGCGATAGCAGAACTTGCAGGAATAGACGGTGTCGTAACCGTCGCTCCGGCAACGCTGAGGCATCCGCCCGAGTATGAGATAACGGCAGACGACATCGTAAAGGTGATGAACGCATCCCTCTTCATGTGCGCCGGATACGAGAAGATGATGGATACGATAACCACGGCCGCAGGCCTGGAAGAAGACAGAATCGTGAAGGTCAAGACCACCAACACCCTCTCCAACCTTGAAAGCATGGTAAAGCTTCTGTCACAGAAGGCCGGAACGGAGGAGAAGGCAGAAGAGAGATGGAGTGAATACAAGGCTCTCATCGAGGGAGCAAGAGAACGTATTTCATCATCCTCGAACAGAGACATTGAAGTGTATGCGAACAAGAACCAGGCTGAGTTCGCACGGGATCTGGGGCTCAACGTCGTCTCCGAATTCGGATCGGGACAGCTGACGTCTGCCCAGATAGAGGAAGCCCATGACAAAGCCTACCCTCTCATCATAGACAACGTCCACAATCCCGTCGCCTCCCCGATAGCCGAGGTAAGCCCGGAGAGCATCATCCTCACCTGGAGAAACTTCCCAGACCACACGGGAGACAATGCCCTCTACTCCGTCGTGAAGGAGAATCTCGAATCTCTCTGGGCAACAGGACTCTTCTGATTATTCCCCTCCGGTCTCTCTGACGCTTCCTTTGAAACGGATGCGGCAGATACGGAGCGGGGAAAGTGACCAGGAACCGGCCAATTGTCAGTTTTGCATGGAGGAATATAAGTTAGATTACCTTCATGGAAAAAGACAGCAGACCGAACATTCTTCTCATAACGACGGATCAGCAGCGGTTCGACACCATAAATGCGGCGGGATACAGTTACGCCATAACCCCATCCCTTGATGCTCTGGCGGCAGACGGAATCATATACCGTAATGCATACTCACCCAATCCTGCATGCATCCCCGCACGCCACAACATCCTGACGGGACTGACTGCACGGTTCCACACTTTCTCGAAGAACTACTTCAACAACGAAACTCAGATTCCCGAAGGAATCCCGACATTCCCTCGCATTCTCTCCGATGCCGGTTATGACACGGCGGCAGTCGGGAAGATGCACTTCTCCCCTGCCCGCAGAAGCAACGGCTTCAACCACCTTCTGACAATGGAGGAGATTCCGTATTACCTGGAGGACGATGACTACCTCCAGTACCTCGGAAATGAAAACATCCCGGTACTGTCACCGCACGGAGTCAGACACTGCCTCTACATGAGACCGCAGGAATCGATTGTTCCGGAAAGGAACCACGGCTCGAGATGGGTCGCCGACAGGTCAATCGAATATATAAAGACGAATCACGGGACAAGGCCGTTCATGCTCTGGAGTTCGTTCATAGAGCCGCATCCGCCGTTCGATGTTCCCCCGGAGTATGCACGCCTCTACGACAATGTCCCGCTTCCCCGGCCTTATTCCAGCATCACGGAAACGTCCGTCAATGCAGAGGAATGCAGGGCCATCATCGAAGACATGACAGAAGAGGAGATCAGACGCTCGCGTGAACTCTATTATGCCGCAATAGCCTATGCGGACTCCCAGATAGGAAGAATAATCGGAGCGCTGAAGGAAGAGGGGCTCTACGATAATACGCTCATAATCTTCACTTCGGACCACGGGGAGATGCTCGGAGACAACGGCACATGGCAGAAGTTCCAGGCCTATAAGCCTAAATTCTCGCGCAACCTGTAGCACTAAGTATGTTCCCCTATCAGATAGGCAG
>CAZKIT010000170.1:0-3975 GCA_964552905.1 uncultured Spirochaetaceae bacterium | reverse complement strand
GCATCTTGGACCCTGTCCCCTGCCCTGCGCTTGTCAGAAGAAAAGGCAGAGAGAAGTCACCATCAACCTCACCGTAGACTCTCGCACTGAGGGCTCCGGAAAGAAGAAGTATCATAAACAATACCAATACAGAGGTCTTCCACTGATTCGAATGCATCTATCAGATTATAAGACCGTCTTTGCCGGATTGTACAATGTAAAATTCAAAATGGAGGAAGCGAGCCAACCGCTTCCTCCAAATGAGGGGAGATTATTATTAGTAAATTGTATCGTAAATCAGAAGCTCTGCTTCCTCGACGAACAATCCGAACTCTGCCGGAGTCAGGTTATTCTTTGTGAGAATGACGATTTCTCCAGCCTTTGGATTTGAGTAACTTTCAGCCTCCGGGAGAATTCCCATAAGTGTGGATGCGATAACCTTGATCTCTTCATCACCTACAGCATCAACATATTTGAATGTCACGCTGTTGCCTTCAAGGATGAAGCGGTAGTCGTATCCGACAAGGCTGTAAGCCTCTTCAACGCTGTATGCTTCAGTGTTTGTTTCCGTTTTTGCTTCAGTATTTGCTTCCGTTTTTGTGGATGCACATCCGACGAGACAGAGAACAACGAGAAGTGCAGCTAAAATTTTAATTGCTTTCATTATGCCTCCATTACTCGATAGGCTTCAGTCCGTCACCCATGTTCTCGAGGACGATATTCTTCCACCAGTCTGAACGGGTAGGAACCTTCATGCTGACGTTGCCGAACATATACTTTGCTGTCAGTGTGTCACCAAGCTCACTGTATGTGTTGAACCAGTCTGTAGCTGTCTGATTAGCATACGTTGTCAGGTACTTGACTGCCTGCTCTGTCTGTCCGACTTCAATCATTGAAGCTGCGACATCCTGTGCGATGCTTGTCAGTTCATAGACCTTTGCCATCTTCTCGTCTCTGACAGCCTTGATATCTTCAATAGCAGAGTTGTAGTTAATGGTTGCAAGCTGCTGAACCTTGACCGTGTTCCAGAAACCGGAATTAGCATCATATGTATCTCTGACACCTGTTCCGAAGAACTCGGGAAGTGAGAGCTGGCTCGCGAAGATAGGAGTCAGGTATGTTGTGCTCGGAGCGCCCCAGCCGACCCATACGAGACATCTTGCTTCTTCCGGAAGCCATGCCTTGACGTTTGCAATCTGGATGTATGTGCATCTGAACATGTTGATAGGTCTAGCAACGCCTTCCTTTGTAGCCTTCTTGAGGTTGTTGTGGTAGTTGCTGAGCGGGTTACCGAAGTCGCCTGCATCAACTGTTCTGGAGAGATCGAATTCTGTTCCTGCATAGTAGTCAGAGCAGATGGTATGGATTGTGTTGACGCTTACCTTCTCTGACGGTACGACAAAGAGAGGATATTCATCAGGATCGCCATACGGATCGAGATCGCCGTAGAGTTCCGGGTTTAGCAGGGAGATAGCTCTCCATTCGCGGAGTGTGCAGCCCATGTTTTCGTCCTTGTTCGGAGCGAAGACGTTGTTAGGCTGGAATTCGCTTACGCCGTCCCAGAGGCCGTTTTCAAGAGCAACCTGCTTGATGTTTGCGCTGTAGCGGCAGACACTCGGATCGTCTTCGACAAGGTAGTCGATTCTTGCTCTGTTTGCTGCGACGAATACAGAATCATCTGGAACACGCATTGCAACCCAGACATTGCCACCGTAAGCTTCGAAAATCCATGTGTCTGTTCCGTCTGTGATGTTGATACATTCAGCAGCACCGTTCCAGCCGCCTTCCTCGATCTTCTGGCCCATGAATTCGACAGCCTCAAGTGCTGTTGAGCAGTTTTCGAGAGCAGCATCCTGGAGCATGTAGCAGTCCCAGATACCTTCTGTCTTGCTGTAGAATGCCTTGAGCTTGTCAGCCTGTTCACCGCTTCTCACTCTTGAACATGTGCTTTCGCCCATCGCAAGACCCTTGTCGTTCATGAAGGAGTACATTGCGTGGATATACTGATTCGTATCCTTCTCGTTTGTATAAGAATCAAGAACGATTCCGTTTACGCCATAGTCCTTGACTTCCGGGAACTCTGAATAGTCAGCGCCCTTTCTGCCGTTGAGAACGACATCTCTTTCCGTGCCTTCCTCCATTGAAGGAATGAGCCAGATTCTGACATCGTCGCTGTTCGAGTCACATGTGTGGCTGATCATTGTCGATCCGTCTGCACTTGCAAGTCTGCCGACTGCGAAGATTGTGCAGGCTGCAATCGTCTGAACGGAAATCAGAAGAGCAATCATTAATATAACTAATATTTTCTTCATTCTTTAATCCCTTATTTGTGCTGTCCCCACTCCGAAGCTGCGAGGTCGTTCCAGAAATCCGTATATGTGAGGCCCCATGTGTTGCCATGGACTGCGCCGAGCATATAGTTCGTGAGCAGTGTCTCGCTGAGGTCCTTGTATGTGTCGAACCAGCTGAGAGCCTGCTGATTTGAATAGTTGGTGAGAAGTTCAAGAGCAGCGTCCTTCTGACCGTTCTTGATCATCTTTGCAGCCTGATTCTGGATAGCGAATGTAACTTCATACTGATCAGCCATCTTCTCGTCTCTTGCTGCCTTGATGTCCTCGATAGCTGCTGTGTAGTTGATACGTGCAAGCTGCTGAACAAGAAGTGCGTTCCACCAGCCGGATTCAGAGTTATATTCATCTCTTGTTCCGATACCGAAGTGCTCGGGAAGTGAAAGCTGAGAACCAAAGAGCGGAGTCAGGTATGTGATGCTCTGTGCACCCCATCCGAACCATACGAGACATCTTGCTTCTTCCGGGAGCCAGCCCTTGACGTTTGCAATCTGGACATATGTACATCTGTAGCTGTTGATGGCTCTCTGCGTGAAATCCTGTGCAGGGTTGAGAGGATCGCCGAACTGACCAGCCCAGATGGACTTTGTCGTATCGTATTCCGTTCCCTGGTAGTAGTTGCCGTAGAGCTCGAAGATATCCTGTACGGAAACCTTCTCAGCAGGCTTTACGAAGCAAGGCCAGTTGTGGTCCGTGTCCTTCTCTTCCGGGTCGAGGTTGAGAGACGGATTGAGTGTCATCATTGCAACCCATTCTCTTCTTGTCGAATACGGTCTGTAAGGATACGGGCAGAATGTGTAGCATGGAATAAAATCGCCTTCGCCGTCCCAGAGGCCGTTCTCGATAGCGAATTCCTTGATGCCTTCTGCATAGAGGTAGTTGTCAGGATCATCTTCAACGAAGAAGTTGATTCTTGCTCTGTTAGCTGCGACGAAGATGGAGTCATCTGGTACTCTTGCTGCAACCCAGATGTTTCCGCCGTAGACTTCGAAGACCCATGCTTCGTTGCCGTCACAGATGTCGATACACTCAGCCGAGCCGTTCCATCCATATTCGGAAACCATCTTGCCCATGAACTCTACTGCTTCACGTGCCGTGTCGCAGTTCTCGAGAGCGAGGTCCTGGAGCATGTAACAGTCGTAGATACCTTCCTTACCGTCGAAAGCTGCCTTTACAAGCTTGCCCTGATCACTGTTTCTGTCATAGGAACATGTGCTTTCGCCCATTGCAAGACCCTTCTCGTTCATGAAGGAATACATTGCATGGATGTAACGGTTGGTGTCTCTCTCTGTCGTATATGTATCGAGAACCATGCCGCCTTCGCCGTAATCCTTGACTTCGGGGAACTCTGAATAGTCAGCACCCTCGCGTCCGTTGAGGACCACGTCTCTTTCAGTGCCGGCTGCCATTGACGGGATAAGCCAGACTCTGAGGTCGTCGGATGTTGAGTCACACGAGTGCGTGCTCATCGTGGATCCGTCTACTGTTGCCTCCTTGCCGATTGCGAAAATCGTGCAGGCTGCAGCACTCTGTACTGCGATAAACAGAACCACCATTAAAATAGTGATTGTCTTTTTCATCAATTTCTCCTTTTTTTAATCTTCAACCTCTACAGGTTTGTGATAAACGATAAATCTGTTCGCCTTGT
>CAZKIT010000169.1:1497-3975 GCA_964552905.1 uncultured Spirochaetaceae bacterium | reverse complement strand
ACAGGTGCATCATCCGGTGCCGCCTCAAGGTATCTCCACTTCAGGGTTTCGCTATAATATGTTGTTGTCTGCTCCGAATCAGCAACGTAGAAGATGACTCCGCCGGCAGGACCTTTTTCCCCTACCTTGTACTTCGCATCATTCTTAGGTTCTTCTGCCTTGTTATCACACGAGATAACAAGCATTGCCGCGAGCAATACCATCATCAATACTGTAAGAGTTTTCTTCATAGATTTTACTCCTCCCATCTACTAATTTGTTTTGTTTCAAACATGCTAGCACGGAAGTTGTTTTTTTTGCAACATCTATTTTTAGATAATTTTAAAGCCTGTCCTGAGATGTCCGGACAAAGAAGAAAACCGTCTTCTGCTGTCTGCTACGTTGCCTGATTCTGATGCTGTCTATGTGGATATGCTGTCTGGCACTGAAGTATCTGCTCCACTTCACCTCCCTCTTATACCTCTCCTCATTCGTAGTCCGGGTCGTCATAAACAGGTTCAAACTCCGTGTACTCCCCGCTTTCAAGCTGCTTTGTAAGCCATGCCCAGGGCTTCGCGGCCAGCATCTCCTCGTCTGGAATTGTGGTATCCTCATCGTCTTTCTTCCAGTAGAGGTGGGCTCTCACCTTACCGTTCCAGACATTCCACTTGTAGGAGAAGTCGCCGGATGGGGTGACTTCAAGTTCGATGAAGTAATGCCTCTCACGGTTTCTCTCTTCCGGGATTCTCTTGACGGCTCTTGTGATATCATCAAGGGGTCTGCTGCCTTCGTCATAGCGCCTGTCGAGCTCCCTGATTACGGCCTCTGCCTGAGTTCTCAGTTCTTCAGTGACTTCTGCTCCCGCGGCACTTTCAAGAGCGTCCCCGAGATATACTGATTCATCAATGATGGCATCAAGAGATTCCGCCCTGAATAGCGCTTTTCTGATTCTCTCTGCCTCTGCCAGTAGTTCATCCGTACTCAATGCCGTGTAATCATTTTCATTCATTCTGTTCTCCTTTCATTCTTTCCATTTCTTCCATTCCCTTCATTTTTCTCTTTCATCTCTACGCTGATGTTTCCTCCTCTTTCTTCAGCACCGTTACTTTCTTCTTGTTTCCTGTCCTCTTTATCCGGAGTATCTCCCTGGTGCTCTGCTGTCAGAGTGATATGTCTTCTGCAGAAGATGAATCTGCCGTCTTTTCCTGCCGTGTCTTCTTCTCGAGGAGATGACACATCATGAAGGATTCACAAGAACGCCTCCTGTCACTGAAGGAACAATCTTGCAGGCATTTTTTTTTCGCTGTATAGTTTTGGCACTTTATACACTCATAAGGAGTTCAAAAACAACAATGAAAAAAGCTCTTATAGTCCTTCTGACATTACTGTCTCTGGTTCTTATCGCCTCATGTGATAACAAGGCCAAGACACCGGAAGTATCTGCTGCACTTGTCGGAGACAAGACAACAGTCACATGGAACACAGACGGCAAGGTAAAGGATACAACCGTTACAGTGAAACTCGAAAATGCATATTTCGACTTCTCTCTTTCCGCTTCAAGTGACATAGTCGCCGACTTCTTCACAACTGAAAACGGCAGCACACTCAAGGACAAGGGCCTCTCCTTCACCATCGCAACTGGTGACGGAAGCGAAACGGAGAAGCCTCATACCCTGAAAATCACCATCAAGGATTCCGGAACTGCATCAACAGCCGTGAATTCAGTTATCAGCGGCAACTACAGCCTGACTATCCCCTCAAAATACCTCAAGGATGACGGAGCAGCAGTTCCGGCAGATGGAGTAACGGTAAAGGATGCGGTAGGCTTCAATCTGCTGCTTCCTGCAACTGTCACGAAACCGGAAACGCCTTCGTACGGTTACGACATCAAATACGACGCCACAAATAAATGGACCCAAGATACGATAACCCTGACTCTCAAGAACTGCACAAGTGGAATCTCTGAGACTGGAGAATCAATCAAGGTCGACTATCAGTATGAATTATCCGGAATAACATGCACTGCAACATATACTCCGAAGGCAGGTTCAGTAGATGCAACCATAACTCTGAAATTCAGCGGTACTCCGCATTACGTTAAATTCGATGCTTCAACTATCAAGTCTGGTTTTGTCTCGATTCCTCTTAAATCCCTGAAGCTTACAATTGATTCTGGCTGTACCTTGGTAACAGCAAAAGATTATATTGAGCCTCTATTCAATATCCAGGGCGAATAATCCAATTAAACAACGGATTCAAGCTTGATGAAAATCATTTCATGGGACGGGTGAAAGCCCGTCCTTTCTTGTCCTCCTTCTCCTCCTTTTCATGAATGACTTCAGCCTCCATGACAGCTGTCACCTTGTCCGGAACTATTCTCTTCTCTCTCCTTTCTGATACCAACCAAGTCGTTATGCTGCATGATGAGTCTGATTCGGAGTCCTAGAAGCCGAAGCCGACGGCCTTCTTCTCCTCCTTTTCCGTCTCTGCTGCAGAAGA
>CAZKIT010000169.1:0-1397 GCA_964552905.1 uncultured Spirochaetaceae bacterium | reverse complement strand
AGAAGCCGAAGCCGACGGCCTTCTTCTCCTCCTTTTCCGTCTCTGCTGCAGAAGAGAAATCGCCTGAAGTGAGAGTCATTCTCTCCCACCTTCCGCGTTCGACTATTTCCGACGCAGAGTTCATCCTTGCCTTCTCGTAGAGGTTACGGACAAAGCGTCCGTTACCGAAGTCTTCGTTCTTCATTGCACTCTCGCAGATTCTCATGACTGTGTTCATTGCGTCCGGACTGACGGCAATGCCGTCCTCTTCTGCAAACGAAAGGAGAATCTTCCAGAGCTCGAAGGGAGTGTAGTCATCGAAGTGCACCGTGTAGCTGATCCTGCTCCTGAGGCCGGGATTGGCGGAGAGGAAATCATTCATCCTCTCGGGGTAGCCGGCAAAGATGACATAGGTATCCCGACGGCAGTTCTCCATCATCTGGACGATGGCCGTGACGGCCTCGTTTCCGTACATGTCCTTACTGTCGTCAGTGAGGGAGTATGCCTCATCGATGAAGAGTACGGAGCCCTTTGCCCTTCTGAAGATCTCCTCCACGTTCTTCGCTGTCCACCCCATGTACCGGCCGACGATATCCTGTCTGCCGACTTCGATGAGCTCTCCTTTCGATAACACTCCGTTCTCCCTGAGTATCGAAGCAAGAAGTCTGGCAACCGTTGTCTTCGCCGTCCCTGGGTTCCCCGTGAATACCATGTTCCCCGCTCCCTGAAGGCTCTTTTCTCCATGTGCGATACGCATGGAGTTATACCTCGAGAACTTCACGATATCCCCGATGAGGCTCTTGACGCTTTCAAGCCCCGTCATTGCCTGGAGTTTCTCCCACGAGGGGCCGAGTATTCCCCCTTTCTTCTCTCCGGAGGGAGAAGAGGCAGGAAATGAGGAATACTCGGGATAGATCTCCCTGTTGAAGAGATTCCTCTTCCAGGTGGAGTAGAGGGACTCCACCTCCTCTGAGGAGTATGACCTCCTCTCTCCGGGAAGGACGGAAGAGAGCGTCGGGGCATACTCCTCAAGGGAGTCCCTCTTCATGTTCTCCTCAAGTAGCGGCATTACACCGTCATACGGAATCCCCGCCGTCGTGATAGTGACGAAGCGCGTACCGCCGGCACGGGAGAGAAAGGCTTCGAGGGACGCTGTGTCGTCCTCGCTGAAGACGACGAACGACAGCACCTCGTCGCCGTTCTCCGTAACGGCAGAAGCGAGCTCATCGGCACTGATTGAAGTCGTGTCATCATCGCTGTCCTCCTCCCCGAGCTCTCCGGCGCTGATGATTACGCTGCCGCCCCTGTTGTCGGCATATGCCGCCTTCACGGCGGTCATGAAGAGCGATGTGTCTCCCAGTCCTGTGCCTCTCTTCGTTCTCGAGAGAGACACAACCCTTCTGCTGACAAGTCTCTTC
>CAZKIT010000168.1:0-3994 GCA_964552905.1 uncultured Spirochaetaceae bacterium | reverse complement strand
GCTTGACATTATATTCCTCCAAACGTAAACAAAAAATCATATCAAACATCGTTGATGAACAACGACAATTAAGGAAATTACCATAAAGTACTCTTTGGGTCAACAGAAATATCTTACTTTCTTAAAAGAAATTGCGGAAATGTTCTTCTCCGCTGTCACCTTTATGCCCGACCGCAGCTGAATCCTTCTGAAAGCCTGTCTCATCATTCATTCTCAGTCTTCGCTGAAGAGTTCGTCCTGATAGTCCTGGTAGACCTCCCAGAATCCGGTCTCACCGTCGAAGTAGACCTCGTCGAACGGAATGAAGATCTGCCTGCCGTCGAGAGTCACGCATGTGAGCTTACGCGAGAGGATGTTCACTTCGCTGACACGCCATATATCATGATCGATTTTGAGCTTCGTGCCCTCCGGCGGTGCTCCGGCCTTCTCTTCCATGTAATAGTCGTATTCATATGCAAGGCAGCACAGAAGTCTTCCGCACGGACCGCTTATCTTCGCCGAGTTCAGCGAGAGATTCTGTTCTTTGGCCATCTTTATCGTGACAGGTTCCATCTCCCTGTTCATGGCATGACAGCAGTAGTCCCTGCCGCAGACGGAGAGTCCTCCGACGAGTCTTGCCTCGTCTCTTACGCCGACCTGTCTGAGTTCTATCCTCATTCTGAACACGGAAACAAGATCCTTCACAAGTTCTCTGAAGTCCACTCTCTCCTCACTCGTGAAGAAGAATATGACCTTGCTCTCTCCCAGAAGAAAATGTGCCGATATGAGCTTCATGTTGAGCTTGTGTTTGAGTATCTTCTCGCGGCAGACTTCAAGTGCCGTGTCCTCTCCGCGTCTGTTCTCCTCGTACTTCGCCATCTCCGACGGGGTCGCAAGATGATCGATCCAGAGTACATCGCCGTCGACTTTGGTCTTCACGGGCTCTCTTCCGCTCTGGCAGCCGAAGCAGGAAAGGCACTGATGTTCGTTCTCGCCGCCCTCATATTCTTCCCCGCTCTTCTCACATCCGAATGAGAGGCACGCACCTGTGGGTTCCGCAGAACCGGGAACATAACCCTTCATGAATGTCGGAGCCGGTCCTACCACGATACCCAGATCAAGGCCGAACTTGGTATCGTAAACAACAGGGGTTCCCGCATATATCACACTGTCCCACGCACCGAGGCATATGTCGTTATACGAGGGATTCTTTATAGCATATACATAAGCGCTGTCATCTTCATGCACTATCTGCTTTTTCTTCATGTGATAAAAGTTAACACGGATGAAGGGGATTATCAATCACAAGAGGAAAAATGAAAGGTCTATCTGTTTTCTTTTCCCCTCTGATGATATCCTTATCGCCATGGACAGAAACGACACTCTCATACTCGCACCTCTTGCCGGTTACACGGACAAGGCCTTCCGTGAGATATGCTCACACTTCGGCTCCGACTGTGCCGTCACGGAGATGGTGAGTGCCGAAGGCCTGGCCAGGGAAGGGGAAAAGACAATCCTTCTGATGGACAGATATGAAGGGGAGAAAAAGCTCACCGTCCAGCTCTTCGCGCCGTCGAAGGACCCCGTCGAAAGGGCTCTCCCCATCCTTAAGGAGAGCGGTATCGACAGCATCGACATAAACTGCGGCTGTCCGGTACCGAAAGTCGTGAAGACGGGAGCGGGAAGCGCTCTCATGAGGGAGCCGGAGAAAATGGGAGAAATTGTCAGAACCCTCAAGGACGGCCTCAAGATTCCGGTATCCGTGAAGTTCAGACTCGGATGGGACAGCGACAGCATCAACTACATAGAGTTTGCGCACATCGCTGTCGACAACGGAGCCGATGCCCTCACGCTCCATGCCCGCACCCGTGCACAGGGCTACGAAGGAAAGGCGAGAAAGGAGGCTTTCGGAATACTTTCGAAGGAATTCCGGGGACAGAACGTCTCCCTTTACGCCTCGGGAGACATCTTCTCGCCCGAAGACGCCGTCGAGGCCATCGGAAAATACGGGATGACCGGCGTAATGTTCGCGCGCGGCTCGATTGGGAATCCGTTCATATTCCGTGAGACAAGGGAGTTCCTCTCCTCCGGTTCCTACACTCTTCCGACAGTCGAGGAGAAAGTGAAGACAGCACTCGAACACTATGATCTGATGGTAAAATACTTCGGGGAACGTGTTGCCTCTCACGGCATGAGAAAGCATGCTCTTGCATACGTCAAGGGAATAAGGTGTGCCAGCACATGCAAGGCCGCCCTCTCCGTGGCAGCTGCGAGAGAGGACTACGAGAAGGCCTTCTCGCTTCTCATGTAGTCTTCTTCTCCCTCTTCTTCCACTCGAGTCAGGTCTTGTCAAGGACGGTGGCATGAGACTTCGTGAGAATGTCATCAGAGGGAAAATCCGGGCAGAGTCCGCAGTAATCAATCCCCTTCCCCGTTACACAGTCACGCGTAAAGCAGTCACCTGCAGCATCATGGCATCCCTTGCATTCACCTTTCCGATATGTCGGGCAGGATGCGCAATAGAAGCCGCACTTACCTATGAGGTCAGAGATTCTTCTCCGGCCTTTCCTGCCGCCGTCTTCTGCCGGTTTTCCGAATGCCGGGGAAATATCCCAGTCCTGAGGGAAGATGAACTTTTTCTTTTCTCCTGCCGTAAGCTGCACAAAGCGCAGGTTGGGCTCGAAGACCAGATTCTCCGTCAGTTTTCCCCATATCGTGGTGTTAGACACCCGCTTCCTGTCCGCATTGTATCCCGGATCGGCTGTGGCTGTTCGAGACAAACAGCTTCATCCTGTATTTTGTATCCGGGTCTTTCGTACGTGACATGTTCTGCCTTCTATATGCAAAAGAGGGAGACATGCTCCCTCAGTTACCGAATACAACAACATCCAGAAAAAGGATGAAGAGAAAATAGACACCGACGAAAACGACTCCGATGAGGAGAGCAGCCTTCAGAACGCCCCACAGAAAGGATTTGTATCCTTCACTGTCGAGGTCGAGCTTCTGTCCTTTCTCAGCATCTGTCTTCTGTGGAGGACGGTACCACGGCATGCCTTCAATGTTCATGTCCGCATAGCTTCTGCCGTCGTCCTCATACTCTTCCTTCCTGTCCTTCTTCTTTCTGGAAAACATTATTTCTTCCTGGCTCCTGCAGCGGCAGCTTCCTTGGCTTCCTGCTCTTTTGCAGCATTCATAAGCTCGTTACAGATTCTCGTCTCCTCTTCCGTGTTGTACAGATGACATGCACAGTAGTGTTCATCTTCAAGTTCCTTGAAAGCCGGAGCTACATACTTGCAGACTTCCATGCACTTGCGGCAGCGGGTATGGAACTTGCATCCCTTCGGAGGATTTGCAGGAGAAGGAATCGAACCCTCGAGGATGATTCTCTCCATATGGAAATCGGGATCCGGAACGGGAATAGCCGAGAAGAGGGCTTCAGTGTACGGATGGAGAGGCTTAGCGAAAAGCTTCTCCGTCGGAGCGAACTCGACCATGTTACCCAGATACATGACTCCGACAGTGTCGGAGATATGTTCGACGACCGAAAGGTCATGGGATATGAAGAGATATGTCAGTCCGAACTCTCTCTGCAGATCCTTCAGAAGGTTGATGATCTGCGCCTGAATGGATACGTCGAGTGCACTGACAGGCTCGTCGCAGAGGATGAAGTCCGGATTGAGTGCGAGCGCACGTGCTATGCATATACGCTGTCTCTGTCCGCCGGAGAACTCGTGAGGATAGCGCGCCTTCGCGTACTCGGGAAGTCCGCATGCAGCCATGACTCTTGTGATGTACTCGTCGTACTCGTCATCGGGAACGATGTGGTGTTCCTTCACGGCTTCTCCGATGATTTCGCCCACAGGGAGTCTCGGGGAGAGCGATGAATACGGATCCTGGAAGATGATCTGGATGTTCGGCCTCTCCTTCCTGAGTTCTTCCTTCGACAGGGAGAAAAGCTCGCGGCCGTTGAAGTAAACCTCTCCGTCAGTCTTGTCCTGGAGGCGGAGAATCGTTC
>CAZKIT010000167.1:0-4046 GCA_964552905.1 uncultured Spirochaetaceae bacterium | reverse complement strand
TGACCGCATTCTCCTTGTCGGCTCTCAGTCTCTTCTTGTAGTTCTCGGTATCTGCAGCACGTCTCAGGTCGTCTTCCTTCATCTTCGCGATGGTCTCTTCGAGCTCCTTGATCTTCAGGTTGAGCGCTTCGATCTCGTCGTCCTTCGCTTCTTCCTTCTCGGCCTTCTCGACGTCCTCGGCCTCAACGGTCTCGAGTTCCTCTTCCTTTTCCTCTTCGACTTCCTCTGTTTTCTTCTCTTCTTCAGCCATTATATTCTTTCCTTTCCTGTTTTTCTTTTTCTTCTTCATGAGAGAAGGCCTCCCGGGCCTTCTCTACTTAAGTTAACTGTGTTTTATCCACTCGTCAAATCAGAGGTCATCGTCATCATCCGACACGTCGACGTTCTCTTCGGGACCTATCACAACGTCAATTTCCTCGAAGAGGCTCTTCTTTGTCTTCTTCTCTTCCTTTTTCTCTTCCTTCTTCTCCTCTCGCAGTGAATTCTGCTGTCCCTTGAGTCTCACGAGATTGGCTTCCTCGCTTATACGGTCGTTCTTGGCCTGCGCCCTGGCACTCTGAAGCTTTGACTTGTCCTCCTCGAGGGAACTGACCTCTGTCTCGAGGTTCTTCTGTTCCTGCTGGAGATTCCAGATCTCCTCCTTCATCTTCGTGACCTTCTCGACCTGCTCCGAAAGTTCGGCCTCCGTCTCTCTTATCTTGTTCCTGAGGTCGGCAAGGCTGTTCTCCGCCTCCTTTATCTTTCCGTGGGCAGTCTCCGTCAGGATATGGTAGGCCTTCTCGCTGTCACTTGTCGCACTCGATACCGTTCTGAGGAACTCTTCACCCTGGCTCTTCAGCTTCGTCAGCAGAGAGGCTGCCGTATCGTGGGCGTTCTCCACGACCTCTCCCAGATCGCTGGAACATCTGTCTCTGTACTGTTCCCTCATCGTCTCGAGCTTGTTCAGCTCTTCACCGAAGAGATCCTTCTTCTCTCTGATGGTTTCATCGAATTCGGCCTCGATCCTGTTCTTCTCTTCCCTGAGATGCGTCAGCCCGTCTTCAGCCTGGGCTCTTCTCTCGTCAAGCTTCGAGCTGCAGTCGGCAACGAGGGCGTTCTTCTTCTCCTCGCTTTCACTGTAACTTCGGCAAGCCTCTGCGTTCAGAGCATCGAATCTCTCCCTGAAGGAAGCAAGGAGCTTCTCCATCTCGTCCGAAAGCTTCCGGATACAGTCGTCAGCCTCCTTCTCCTTTTCAGAGAGTTTCTCGCCATAGCTGACGATAGAAGCGTCAATCTCCTCTTCCTTGTCCCTGAGGCTGGCCTCGAGAGTATTCTCGGTGCTTCTGACTGCACTCTGGAGATCTTCACTGCATTTGCTGACTCTCTCGTCGAATTCCGTAAAGAGAGTGTCTCTCCTGTTTTCGAACGTGAGGACAGCGGCATTACGGTTGCTTTCAATCTCCGCATTCTTGTTCTCGGCATCCTTCATTATGCCGTCTTTTCTGAGTTCGAGGTCATCAAGCTGACTTTTGATGTCAGATATGAACCCTTCAAGCTCCGAGCGGCTGTTTGTTACGCTCTCGTTGATTTCGCCGGCCTTCTGGGAAAGACCGTCAAGCTGGCTCTGGGCTTCTCTTTCCTGCTCGCGGCATATATCGTCCCATCCTCTCTTCTCCTGGGCGATGTAATCGGTGAACTGTACCTTTGCTCTCTCTATTGACTGGGAGAAGAGAGTGAGCATCTCGCTGTTCTCCTCCTTCTGGCTCTGTGAGGCAGCCTTCAGGTCCTGCTCCGTGGAGGCTACAAGCCTCACGTAATCGGACTTGAGAGAGTCCATCTGGGCTGTGAGACGCTCTATCTCCCTCTGGAACTGAACGGCATACTCGTTGACAGCTTCTATCTTCCTGACTTCCGTCTGCACCGCATAGAGCCTGTTCTCGGCCTGTTCCGTCTGCACCTTGAGCTTCTTGAGAGCGTTTCCGTAGTTTTCGCAGACGCCGGAGAGGTCATCCAGCTCCCTCTGATGTACGAGTACAAGATCTATCGACTCGGCAAGATGCTCCTGGACGGAGTTGGCATGATCGACACGGCTTGTTATATTCTGCTCGCAGTCACGGGCCGTCGAATTGAGACGGGACAGCGTCTGTGTCATCTCGTTGCGGAATGCCTTGATCCTTTCGTTGACATTCTTCATGTTCTTGTCCTTCCTGTCTGCAGCACGGAAGGCGATTATGATTATAAGGTTGAGTAAAAAGCTTATACCGATAGCAATATAAACCGTGGTTGTAGCTGACATTTTCTCTCCTAGAATAATTTCTCTTTAAGTTCTTTCCAGTCGGCGACCGTTAGATCTGCGTCCGACTTTTCCCTCTTTGAAGATATTAGCACACTTTTCATGCCTGCGCGCTTCGATCCTTCGACATCCTTCATCGGGCTGTCCCCGATGTAGAGGATGTTCTCCGGCTTGACGCCCAGCTTCTCCGAAAGAACGATGAACGGCGTGAGGCACGGCTTGCTGCGTCCGATGTCCTCGCTCGAAAGCTGAACGGGGAAATAGCCGTCGAACCCGAGCGCCTTTATCTTGGAACCGACCGGAAAGTCCGAGAGCACAGCCATCGGGTATCCGTTCTCCTTCAGAAGCGACAGCACATCCTCCACTCCGTCGAAGGGCTTTATGTTTTTGAAGAGCTCATAGTAGCGGTCGGTGAATACCTTCTTCTCCTTCCCGAGGAACTTTCTGACCCTGTATGACTCATCATCTCCGTACATGATGGAACACATTCTCTCTGCATTGGTCTCCCGTGTCAGCGGCTCGAGAGGAAGAAAGCTGTCGTGGGTACGCAGGGTCTGTCTCGCCCTGTTGTACCTGAGTGCAAACGGAAGATGGAAAAGTGACGCTCTCAGGACTCTCTTGTGCGTCTCGGAGAGGGGATAGAATGTTCCGTCTATATCGAAAGCGACGGCTTTTATGGCGTTGTCGGAGAGGAAACCCATCACAAGCCTCTCTTTGCCTTCTGCTTCGAGTTTCGCACGATGATTTCGGCCTTCTCCCTCTCCTTCCCCATTCTTGCCTTTCCGCCGGGCTTCTTCGCAGTGCCCTTCTTCGCAGAGGCAGAGGAAGTACTCTTCCTCATGACGGCTCTGATGGCCTTCTCCTCTCTGCTCGGGCCCTTCTCGTTGAGGCTGGGGTTGCGCTTACGCTCCCTGAGCGAAATCTCGACAGGGACATACGCGAACCCCAGGTCACGCCTTATGCAGTTCTTGAGGTACGAGATGTATGTCTCGGGAAAGCCGTGGATCTTGTTGACGAAGAGGAGGAACCTGACGGGGGCGGCACTGACCTGCGTTGCATAGAGCACCTTGAAGTAGCCTGTCGCGGAGCGCGGGGGCTCCTGCTCACTCGTCCACTTCTTCAATGCCTCATTGATGTCAGATGTATCGATTCTCTTCTGAAGCTGTCTGTATACCTGCCATACGATGTCGAGCATCTTTCCCACATCAGTGGCTTCCTTTGCGGAAATCGGAACAAGGGGAGCGAAGTTGAGAATCGGGAAGAGAAATCTCACCCTGTCCTTCATCGCCTCTATCTCGTTACCCATGCCGGAGAGCTTGTCAATCTTGTTGAGGCAGAGGACGACTCCCTTGCCACGGCGTACGATGAGCTGTGCAATCTTCTTGTCCTGCTCCGCTAGTCCCTCCGTGGCGTCAATCATCAGGAGTACTACGTCCGCTTCGTCGATTGTCTTGATGGCTCTGTTGACCGAGTAGTATTCGACGTCCTCATCGACCTTGCTCTTGCGTCTGATTCCCGCCGTGTCGAGAACTGTGTAGTCGGTTCCCTTGTAGACGAAGGTTCCCTTCATGACGTCCCTTGTCGTTCCGGCGATGTCGGAGACAATGGAGATATCACGTCCGGTGAGGAGGTTCGTGAGCGTACTCTTTCCGGTATTCGGCTTACCCATGATTGCAAGCTTCACGCTTTCCGGTTCATCGGGAATCTCCTCGGTGCGTTCGAGGTTGAGCATTCCGAGAATCGTGTCCTCGAGCTCCTCGATTCCGAGTCCGTG
>CAZKIT010000166.1:0-4075 GCA_964552905.1 uncultured Spirochaetaceae bacterium | reverse complement strand
AGCTCATACCGGGGGCGATAATAGAGTCCGCACACGGCCAGATGGACGCCGAGAGGATGGAGGAGGTAATGCACCGCTTCATCTACGAGGGCGTACAGGTTCTTGTCTCGACGACCGTGATCGAGAACGGAATCGATATCCCGAACGTCAATACGATAATCGTCGACAGGGCCGACAGGATGGGACTTGCGCAGCTCTATCAGCTCCGCGGCCGAGTCGGACGCAGCGACAGGAAGGCCTACTGCTATCTTTTCTATCCGGACGGTTCCTCACTCAAGAGCGATGCCATAAAGAGACTCAAGGTCCTCAGCGAGAATACCGAGCTTGGATCGGGCTTCAAGGTCAGCATGAAGGATATGGAGATAAGAGGCGCCGGAAACATTCTCGGCCGTGAGCAGTCGGGCCATCTCGAAGCTGTGGGCCTTGACATGTACCTCAAACTTATCGAGGAGGAAATCGCGAAGCTCACGAAGAAGAGTGATGAAATCGAGAGGGACGTTCTCGTCCAGCTCGACTATACAGGCTTCATACCGAACTCCTACATAAAGGACCCCTCGGCCAAGTTCGAGCTCTACAAGAAGATCGCATCCGTCAGGACGGAAGGCGAACTGGACGGTCTCAAGAGCGAAGTCGAGTCGAAGTACGGTGATGAACCGGAGGAAGTCGAGAACCTCTTCTGCATCGCCGAGATAAAAATTGTCGCGAGAGAGCTGAAGATATCTTCACTCAAGGAATACAACGGCGAGATAGATGTCGTCTTCGACGAGGTGTCGGTTCTGAATCCGTCGAAGGTGGTTTCGCTCATAACACTCTCCAACGGGAGGGTGAGACTTGATCCGAAGGAGTTCAATCATCTAAAGATTTCAACGGGAACGGTGTCGCTGAAGGACAAGGCCGTCCTCATACTCGAGACACTCAGGAGATTAAAGTAGAACATGGAAGAAAACGAATTATTCGGGAAGCTGAGGAAAATAGAACTCAGGGAAGGGAAGGAAAGGACGATAAAGAGCTATGTCCTGAGGAACAACGTTCTCGAGGAGAAGGAGAAGGAAGTCTGTCTGAAGTACGCCGAGAAGTACTGCCTCTTCTATGAGGACCGCATGCTTGACTATGAAGCCGTATTCGGCAATACGAATGACACCATAATAGAAATCGGATTCGGCAACGGCGAGACCACGGCCCAGATGGCGCTCATCAAGCCCGAATACAACTACATAGGGCTCGAAGTCTATCTCAAGGGCTTTGTGAAGCTCCTTTCTCAGCTCGGGGAGAACAGCATAGACAACGTCAGAATCATGCGCTTCAACGCAATCGATGTTCTCAACCATATGATTCCCGATAACTCCGTTTCCGGCTTCCACATCTTCTTCCCCGACCCCTGGCCGAAGAAGAAGCATCATAAGAGAAGAATCATGAATCCCGATTTTCTCCATCTTCTGGCTACGAAGCTGAAGAAGGGCGGTTACATCTACATGGTGACGGACTGGGAGGAGTATGCGGACGAGGTGCTGCATCTCGTGGACGGAGAACCTCTTCTCTATAACCCCTTCTATGACTATGCTCCTCCGGTTGCATGGAGACCGCGCACCAAGTTCGAGCAGAAGGGAATCAGCAAGGATTACATCATCAACGAAATCTGGTTTGAAAAAAAGTGATTCTTCACCGATAATGTATACAGGAGACTACTATGGCATACACAATGAACATCAGAGGAAGAAAGATTTACCTTGCCCAGATGGCTTCTTCACCCTGCGGCGACTACATCGTGTACGAATGGAACGACGGTGTGTTCATCCCGAATGAGGAAGACCTCAGCTACGACGATGATGAGGACATTCTCGAGGACGACGACGATCTTCTTGATGCCATCGACGAAGGCGAAAACGAGGATGATGAGGATATAGACATCATACTCGACGATGACGAGGACGAAGTCGAAGCTGCCGTCAGGGAGGATATCGAGGCGATACTCAGTGACGGCTTCATCCCCCAGGGCGGCGTAAGCACACTGATTACTCCCGAATACACCACCTGCTATACCCAGGCATTCTTCAGAAAGAAATAGCATTCATCATAGAAGCAGTCACACATTCTCTCCACCGGGAACAAAACACAGAGCGAGATTGCTGCACCGGCTGAGAGAATGTCTGCCTTCTCTTATGTAGTTCCATGACTCTGAATAGTCATCAACTGCCTTGATGACGGGGGAGTTTATGAATTCCAGAAATCCGTCGAGATTTGTCGAGTACCTCTTTGCGAAGCTGAATGCTTTCATGAGTTTATCTTTTCTGTTCAGGTTCATTGTACCATACAGAACATGGTCAAGATTGCATGACATGTAATATACACGGTATGGAATTTTCCATAGTTCATCCGTCGTCTGGAGTTTGTCGAGGCAGCCTCTTTTCTGTCTGTTCCTTTTTGATATTGCATCTGGAGAAGCAGTTCTGATGTTTTCTTCTGTATATACAGGATTCAGAGCCTGGCAGTCTTCGATTATGTTACTGTCATCAATATATGTACCATCGGTATCGACGATATGGATTATCTGTACGATGTTCTTTTTCGGTATGCCGTATAAAGACATGTACTTTTCAATCCTTTCTCCGATTATCCTGAGAATTGTCGAACGGTCGGAAAGCGGAGAGATTTTTGTTGTTATGTCTCCTCCTTCGACATGAATGTACAGGTTCCTGTCATTGAAATAGTTGCTGAGAACTCCCTCGAGAGCCTGTTTGTCAGATATGCCTTCTACAAAAACAAAGACGGTTCTTTTACTCATCGTAAGCTCCTCCGGCCTCAAAGAAGGCCAGTGCTATTTCATGATTCTTTGTCTCCTCATAGAGGTTATCATAGTTCTCGTTTATTACGATATTCCGGTAAAAAAGGTTTCTGAGGTTATTTGTCTCCTTAATGTTTCTGAGTCTTATGAATCTGTTTTTCCTGTCTGTTGACGTGAATGCTATGAATCCCTTGTCCAGTGTTTCCAGCGGCCTCAGATTATGGGCCGTGAAAATCAGCTGTCCCTGGCCCGACTCTGAAAGAATATTCAGTATTTCCCCGAGAAGGTATTCGAAGATACTTGTGTCGAGTTCGTCTATTGCCACCGTGACACCGGGATTGTTGAAAACGGCAGTCAGAAGCTGAAGAATCGAGACGAGTTTCTTAATCCCTTCACTTTCACGTGAAAACGGAACCTTTATACCGTTTCTTTCTGACATCAGACGTATCATAACTCCCTTGTCTCCTGTCTGGAGAGTAGTTTCGCCAAGATTTTCCACATAAACGGTCAGGCCGGGAATTATGGTTTTGAGAACTATGTTTATCCTTTCGAGCAGTTCACTTATCAGAGAGAGTTCGCTTTTTGGGTAAATGGTTCTGCCGCTAATTGGAATTGCGATTGTTCCTCCGCCTTTTCCAAGCTTGAAGTTTAAAGGTTCGGCATTCATTGCAACGAGTGCGTTGTTCGAAGTGGTGATTACAAAGAGGGAATCTGTTCCGAATGTTCGTATGGAACTGATGATTTCATAATAGAATTCTGCCGTTTCTTCCGATTCTTTTTCCCTGGAGTTTATAAGGCAAAGGATTTCATCGGAAAAGATGAAAGACCTTGATTCCCTTGCTGTATCTTCCTTTATAACAGAGAGTCTGCTGTCGCTGTCCTTTCCGAAAAGCAGAAGTTTCTTTGCCTTCGGGGAAAAAGTATCACCAATGGATGTGTCGATGATTCTCCCCATTCTTTCATCCTTCTCCCTGAAGAGTTTTGTTTTCAGAACTTCGTTGTAGATTTTGACTTTTTCAGGAGAATCATCATGCGCCATCGAGAATGAGTAGACTGCCTCTTCTATTAGTCCTTCATCTTTTCTGATGAGAAACGTATAAACGAAGGTTGAGCAGCTGGAGCCTACAGTAATACACTCGCAGTACTCGGAAGGTACAGAAGACCCTGAGATTACATACTTCAGAATATCGAGTGCGTTGATCAGAGCTGTCTTCCCAGAGCCGTTCTGGCCGTAAAGCCCGAGGATGCTCATAAGATAGTTATCGTTCGGATTCATGAACGATATTGTTCCAC
>CAZKIT010000165.1:0-4128 GCA_964552905.1 uncultured Spirochaetaceae bacterium | reverse complement strand
GTCATGGGCTTCGGCTTCTGGCCTGACATCGCAAAAGGCGCTGATGTCGAGACAACGCTGAGAGAGAAGATCGGCATTTTCGAACAGCAGGCGGCAAACCTGTAATCCGGGAGGTAAGGAATATGGAGCGTTACAGACTTCGTTCACTGAAGAGGGACAAGGACATCGTCCTGACACTGCTGTTTTACCTTGTTCCGGGGCTTGTCCTGATGCTCCTGTTCCAGCTGTGGCCCATACTGAGGGCGCTGTACTACAGCTTTCTCAAGGTGAATCTCATGTCCGGGAAGAAAGAGAGCGTCGGCCTGAAGAACTACATCGATGCATTCTCGGACAGGATTTTCCTCAGAAGCATATGGACCACATTCAAGTACTTCCTGATGAGGGTTCCACTCCAGATAGTCCTCGGTTTCCTCCTGGCCCTCCTTGTCGTGAAGAAAACGAAGTTCTCGGGCTTCATGAGAACTGTCATCCTCATTCCCGTCATAACATCGATGGTCGTCGTCACGGCAGTCTTCGGTCTCATGTTCCATCCGTCGAACGGCCTCATCAACGGGATTCTGAGCTGGTTCGGAATACCCGCACAGGGCTTTCTGACGGACGAGAGACAGGCTCTCTGGTCCATCGCCTACATGACAATATGGAAGAATGTGGGAAGGACGATGCTCTTCTTCCTCGCCGGTCTCATGGGAATACCGGAGTCACTCTACGAGGCCGCTTCCATCGACGGCGCGAACACGATACAGAAACACGTCTACGTGACGATTCCGATGCTGGGACCGACTTTCGCATTCGTCTTCCTGACGACCACTATAAACTCGTTCCAGGTCTTCGGCCCGGTCCTCATGACGACAGGAGGAGGCCCTGCCAATTCGACGAACGTCATAGTCATGCACATCTACCAGAATGCATTCGTCTACAACCAGGTGGGTTATGCCTCGGCACTCTCCATCATCTTCGCATCGATGCTCATCGTCGTATCACTTATACAGAACGTTCTCAAGAGGAGGCTGGAGAAATGAGAAAGAACATCATCGGACGCATATTCTTCATTGTCCTGGTTGCATTCATCCTGGTGATTTTCCTCCTTCCGTATGTGTGGATGATAGGTTCGTCCTTCAAGTCCAGAAGCGAACTCTTCTCGTTCATATCTCCCGTGACATGGAAGACGTTCCTTCCCGTTCATCCGACACTGGAGAACTTCGCGGCGCTCTTCGAGGACGGATATGTAAGGAATATCCTGAACACTTTCCTGGAGTCATTTCTGACGGTCATCTTCTCCACATTCATATGCGCCTCGATGGCCTATGTATTCTCTTCCTTCGAATTTCCGGGGAGGAAGGTGCTCTATGCCGTGATGGTCTTCACCATGATGGTTCCGTTTGAGGCGAGAATGCTTCCGACATATCTTGTCACGCAGTCTATCGGACTGGGAAACACGTTCACGGGAGTGTGGCTGCCGTGGGTCTTCGACGCATTCACCGTCGTCCTCCTGACGACTCATTTCATGTCGGTTCCGAGAGATATGCACAATGCGGCACTCATCGACGGCTGTCCGCATTACAAGATCATGTACAAGATAATGCTTCCACAGATCCTGCCGGCACTCATATCTGCGGTGATGCTCCGCTTCTTCTTCGCATGGGATTCCTATGTATGGCCTCTCATCATTCTCAGAAATCCTGACTGGCAGGTACTGAGCGTGGCAATCGCGAACCTCTTCACGGATCAGGACATCGCCTGGGAACTGGTGTTCTCGGCATCCCTTCTCTCGACGGTTCCTGTCCTTGTCGTGTTCCTCTTCTTCCAGCGCTACTATGTCGCCGGAATGACAAGCGGAGGAGTGAAGGAATGAACGGAAAAAAGAAGAACATCGTCCTTATCGTCACGGACCATCAGCTCTACAGGAATCACAGTCCGCTGAGACCGCACTACGATGAATTCTCAGAAGATGCGGTCGTCTTCGACAACGCCTACTGCTCCACGCCTCTCTGTGCACCGGCAAGACGCAGCATGCTCGACGGCCTCTATGCACACCGCCACCGCAACATCTACAATCAAAGTCCGGCTCCTTTTACGGAAGAGACGTACTTTCCTCTTCTTGAAAGGGCCGGCTACGACAACTATACCTACGGGAAGTGGCACTCCGGCCCCGGGACTGCATACGACCTGGGCGTGAAGGGTTTCTCCGTTCCGGGATACGGAACGCCATATACGACGAAAGAGTACAGGGACTACCTTGAAGAGATGAATCTGCCTTATCCCGGGATGGAGATAATCCAGACCTTCCCGAATCCCGGCACTGCAAAGGACTTTCCGGGGCTTGTGAACGGCAATCCATCCTACTCCCCGCGCGGCACATGGTGCGGAGAGCAGGCTATAGGAATACTCAAGACTCCGAAGGAGACCCACGAGGCTTTCTTTCTCTCGCATCTTGCTTCAAGGCAGATAGAGAAGCTCTCCTCATCAGAGAAGCCTTTCCATCTCAGCGTCCACTTCTGGGGACCTCACCAGCCGTATTTCCCGACGAAGGAGTATGTCGATATGTACAGCGGCATGAAAATCGGAAGATACCCGAGCCTTGACGACGACCTGGCTGCGAAGCCCGGAACGTACAGACATATGAACAGCCCTCTCTCCGATGAAAACGGCAATCTCAGATTTCCGTCTGTCTTCAGCGCGGATGAATGGGAGAAGTTCCTGAAGATCGCGTATGCCCAGACGACGCTGATTGATGATGCAATCGGCATGATTCTCGATTCAATCAGAAAAAACGGTTTTGAGGACGATACCGTCGTCATAATCACATCCGATCACGGAGATGCACTTGCGTCCCACGGCGGTATGTTCGACAAGGGCTCCTTCCTTACGGAGGAGACGGTCGCTGTCCCGTTCGCCGTCAGGATCCCCGGCGTGAAGGCGTGTCACAGTCCCGCGCTCATCAGCACGATTGACTGGGCTCCCACCATTCTCGATATCGCGGGAACGCGTTTCTCGTCTCCGGTCGACGGGGAAAGCATTCTTCCTGTCATCACAGGCGAAAGGGAGAGCATAAGGGACAGGGTTCTCATAGAAAGCTTCGGCCAGGGTTACCGTGACAGGACGAAGGCCTTCGGCTATGTCGACACCTCTCACATGAAGTTCGTAGTGACCGAGAATGACATTCCGGAGCTCTATGACCTTAAGAGTGACCCGTATGAGATGGAGAACCTCGCCCTCGGAAGGGACATATCTCACGAGCGTGAGAATCTCGTCAGACTCTGTGAAAAGTACGGCTGTGATACGTCCTGGATGTAAGATTGAAAGGCCCCTGTTCCTCACCGGAAAGGGGCTTTGTTCCTGTTCATCTATATGATGGAATCTCATCAAGAGGAAGAGCGTCGAGGTTGACGGTTTTCTCGTTTTTCACCGCTTCCCTGAACTCGTCGATATAGTTCATGTATCTCTTCTTTTCTTCATCCTTCAGTCTTGTTATGAAGACGGGGGCGTTTCTTTCCTTGTACAGGAACGGTTCTCTCGGCGGGAGAACCCTGAGCCTGTCATTATCGACCATTTTCTCCTCGCCGAACTTCTTTTCATACTCCACAAGTTTATCCATATAGAAGGATATCCTGTCACGATATACGTCAGTTCCCCCGGCAAGAAGGTTTTTCCTTTCCTTCGGGTCATCCTCCAGATTGAAGAGTTCCATCCTTCCTGAGGCGTAGTAGTAGACGAATTTGAAGACTCTGTCTCTTACCATCACCCATCTGCCGGACGAGGTGTTGTACTCCACAATCTGCTCTTCTCTGTTCTTTTTTCTTCCCTCAGAGAAAAGACTTTCTCCCGGAAGGGGAGAAGGGTATGTGTAGGCAATTCCGGCTGCGTCGAGGAATGTGGGAAAGAGATCGTTGAGATCTACGAATTCGTCGTCCCTGACAGCTGCATTCATTCCCGAGGAGGGTTTCATGATGAACGGAACGTGGCATGAGCCCTCATAGGCCTGGAATTTCT
Organism: uncultured Spirochaetaceae bacterium; assembly: GCA_964552905.1. Lineage (GTDB taxonomy): Bacteria > Spirochaetota > Spirochaetia > Sphaerochaetales > Sphaerochaetaceae > Ornithospirochaeta. The sequence goes on along the minus strand of CAZKIT010000165.1, from coordinate 138 downwards.
GCCATGTGCCGTTGTCTCCGAGCATCTCCCCGTGGTCCGACGTGAAGATTATGAGTGTATTATCATAGAGACCCTCTTCCTTCAGCGCTCCGATTATTCTTCCTATCTGGGAGTCTGCATAGGTTATTGCGGCATAAT
>CAZKIT010000164.1:0-4134 GCA_964552905.1 uncultured Spirochaetaceae bacterium | reverse complement strand
CAACGACACAATGCCGAAAGACATGACACCGTACTGGGGATGGGATGCAGAAATCAACACTCTCTGCGCAAAGTAAGAGAAAGCTTTCTCATTTTCAAAGTGCCCTCGGAAAACCGGGGGCATTTCCTTTTTTTATGCGATCAGATAAATTTTTGATTACAAATAAATTACATATTCAGCTGTTAAATACATAACATAAAGTATTTGACCAATACGGGAATATAAGTTAATCTGAAAAGCGACTTTCGGACAGTTTCTGTCCGTTGTTTCTGTTTGCATAAAAATCGGTTAGAAGGAGGACAATAAAGAAGTGTTGAAGTTTACAGTAAAACGACTCCTGTACAGTGTTGTTATTCTTTTCTTTGTAATGCTCATTGTCTACTCGCTCATGTATAATATGCCTGGCAACTATCTTGAGACCAAGGCGCGTGAACTTGCATCCCGTCCGGGCGCAGGAAAGAGCTACCAGGAGTGGCTCGATGACCTCAATGCCCAGTATGGTATGGACAAGGGTATAATCAAGGGATATTTCATCTGGCTCGGAACTGCGCTCTCGGGCAACTGGGGCGATTCATGGGCATGGACCATTCCCGTCACTCAGGAGTTCCACAACACCATCTGGTACAGTTTTGCTCTTTCTCTCATCTCCTTCATTGTCGAAATTCTTGTCGCAATCCCTCTCGGAATTCTTGCTGCGAAGAAGCAGTACGGCTTTACGGACTACTTTACGACAGTCTTTGCGATGGTAAGCATCTCGCTGCCGACATTCTTCCTTGCAACTCTTCTGAAGTACATATTCTCAATCAAGCTCGGATGGTTTGATCTTACAGGTATGCAGGGCAGAAATTATCAGAATCTTTCCCAGTGGGGCAAGATTCTCGATGTCGCAAAGCATTTCGTCCTTCCAGGACTCACGCTCTCGATCATCTCCATCGGCGGTCTCATGAGGTACACCCGTACCAACATGCTCGAAGTCCTCAACGCCGATTACATCCGCACAGCCCGCGCCAAGGGTGTCCCGGAGAAGAAGGTCATCAATCATCATGCATTCCGCAACACGATGATTCCTCTTATCACGACGCTCGGCGGCTCGCTCCCGGGACTCTTCTCCGGTGCTCTCATCACCGAGACACTTTTCGGCATCAGAGGTATCGGATATGCATCCTACAACTCCATGATCCAGGGAGATATTCCCTTCATCATGTTCTATCTTGCATTCATTTCCATTCTTACGCTTCTCGGAAACCTCATTTCCGACCTGCTGTACGCCGTCGTTGACCCGCGTGTAAGACTGAGCTGAGGAGGATGAAATGGCTTCATATAATCTCAATGATGTACTAAAGAAAAAAGACCTCAAAGCCCAGAACGCGGAACATGAAGTCGCACTCGACGACGTCTCCCGTGTAAAGGTTCTTTCTCCGACAAGACAGGTTGTGAAACGCTTTCTGCGCAACCGCCTTGCAGTATTCGGACTTGTATCGATTCTTGTTCTCTTCGTGTTCTGCTTCATCGGACCGCTCTTCTATCAGTACGGTCAGAAGGAGACCTTCTACAAGTACGATACAATCAACATCAAGCTCGGTGTCGCAACGGAAAGCAAGTCCTTCACCGGCTACACTGTCGACTCCTCAATCAAAGTCGAGACAAATGCCAACAGCTACATGACCACGAACATCAAGACGATGCAGAGTGCGGATCTTGATGATTACACTGCCATCTACGACGACGGCAATGCATACGAGGTAATAAAGGAAGGCGACAACGTCTACACGCTCGGTCAGAGAAAGGCAGAGAAGGTTGCATCCTTCGGTACAAGCGAAGTCGAGTGGGCGAAGTATGACGGAATCACAAGGACACTCACTCTCTCTTCCGGCACTGCCGATGAAGATACTGCTGCGAAGGTCAGAACCTCTCTCAAAGGTAATTCCGGTTCCTTCACTCTCGACGGCGTTGACTACAGCTATAAGAGAACAACGGGCAAGAACTACTCGATCACGACAAAGGTCGGCGGCTTCGTATACTCCGGAGATTCTCTCTCTTCATCCTTCGAGAAGGCAGCAGAAAGCGCTTCTTTAAACCAGATTTTCTCCGTTGACGGTAACGAATACTTCGTCGTTGCTGACGGTGAGTCGAAGATTGTCTACTCTGTCGGCGAGAACCATATTGCAAAGGTCTTCACGACATTCGTCATCGACCTCTACGACAATACGCAGAGCGTCAGCGACGAATTCAGGAACAACGCTCTTCTTGCTGTCTATTCATCAGACTCTTTCACTGCTGACGGAAAGGAATACCACTTCGTAAGGGATGACGAGAGCGATGTCGTCGAAATCTTCGATGCTGACGGAAATGAAATCGGCGAATTCTCGACGTTCATCATCAGACGCACAAGCGGAGAGGATACAATCCCATATGACGCCAAGCAGGACATTGCAGAGGCAATCTCCGAGATGCTTGATGAGGGGGGGCAGAACATCACTTTCGAGACAATGCTTCCCAAGCAGACCGAAGACGGAAAGAGTGAACTCGATGAGGACGGCAACTACACATATGTCTCGACTGAAATCAGAGTCAACAGAACAGACAAGAACTATGAACTCTGGGCTTACCAGATTACGTACGTCATCGACCGCTTCGCTTCTCCCTCGTGGTCACATGTCCTCGGTACTGACGGTGACGGATTCGACGTTCTTGCCAGAATCATGTACGGCGGACGAGTATCGCTCATGGTCGGCTTCGTGGTCGTCCTTCTCGAACTCATTCTCGGAATAATCCTCGGGGGACTCGCAGGCTACTACGGCGGCTGGGTCGACAACGTCGTCATGAGACTTGTAGATATCTTCTACTGTCTCCCTTCCACTCCTATCATGATCATTCTCGGCTCCATCATGGACGCAATGAGAATGGACGTCTACACACGTCTCTTCATCATGATGGCGGCTCTCGGAATCATGGGATGGGCAGGAGTCGCAAGACTCGTGCGCGGCCAGATTCTCTCCTTCCGTGAGCAGGAGTTCATGATTGCCGCAGAGGCAACGGGTATAAGGGTAAAGGACAGAATCTTCAAGCATCTCATTCCGAACGTCATGCCGCAGCTCATCGTCATCGCGACAATGGGCGTCGGCGGAACAATCATCACGGAGTCAACGCTCTCGTTCCTGGGACTCGGCGTCAAACACCCGCTTGCAACCTGGGGAACGATGATCAACAGTGTTTCCTCGGCTTCCGCAATGGCGCACTATGCATACATCTGGATCCCGGTAGGTCTCCTTATCAGCTTCACCGTCATATCATTCAACTTCGTCGGTGACGGACTCAGAGACGCTTACGATCCGAAGGGAAAGAGGTAATACATGTCAGATCACACATCTTATATTTCCGGAAAGGAATCCAGAAGAATTACAAAGTTCAACAGAAGAGTCACCAAGAAGCTCGAGGCCGAAAGGGCCAACGCCAACAAGGATGAGTCTCTCTACATAACGAAGATGAAGAATCCCGACAACGTCGTCGAGTTCGACAACGTATGTACATTCTTCTTCAGCGAAGTCGGAACCGTCAAGGCTGTCGACGGAATCTCCTTCGAGGTCCCGAAGAACAGCACCGTCGGTGTCGTAGGTGAATCGGGATGCGGTAAGAGCGTCACATCCCTTTCCCTCATGCAGCTGCTGCAGCGTCCGTCGGGACAGGTTGTCGGAGGTGAAATCAGATTCAACAGGGGTGACGGAACGGCTTACAACATCGTCAACACCCCGAACTCCGTCATGGAGAAAATCCGCGGTAACCGCATGTCCATGATCTTCCAGGAGCCTATGACATCCCTCAACCCTGTATTCCGCATCGGAGAACAGGTTGATGAGGCAACGACGCTCCACAATCCCGATATGCCGCAGGAAGAGGTGAAGGCAAGAACCCTTGAGCTCCTGGATATGGTCGGAATCGCCAACAAGGAAGGCGTCTACAACATGTATCCTCATGAGCTTTCGGGTGGAATGAGGCAGCGTGTCATGATAGCAATCGCACTTGCATGCCGCCCCGAGCTCATAATCGCCGACGAGCCTACAACTGCACTCGATGTTACAATCCAGGCTCAGATACTCGACCTTCTCGAGAACCTCAAGAAGAAGATCGGATCCT
>CAZKIT010000163.1:0-4164 GCA_964552905.1 uncultured Spirochaetaceae bacterium | reverse complement strand
ACGCAGGCGACGGCAAGCACGAGCATCCGACTCAGGAGCTTCTCGACGAATACACGTTCCTCGAGGACAACAGCTGGAGCACGGACGAGATTCATCTCGCACTCGTGGGCGACCTCTATCACGGACGCACCGTCCACAGCAAGGCCGACGGCCTCAAGCTCTGGAACAAAGTCAAGGTCGACCTCATCGCCCCCGCGGAGCTTGCAATGCCGCAGAACTACCTCCTGAGAATGAAGGAGAACGGATTTGAGGTGAGGACATTCTCCTCGATTGAGGAGTACCTGGGCTCTGACGACATCGCCACAAAGTGGTACTTCACGCGTCCCCAGCTCGAGAGAATGGGCGAGAAGATTCTCCAGAAGCAGGACGAGCTGAGAGCGACGATCACGTTCCGAGAGGAATTCATGGACAGGATTCCCGAGGGCACGAAGTTCTATCATCCGCTTCCGCGCCACAAGGTCCATCCGACCATTCCGACATTCCTCGACAAGACTCCCCTCAACGGCTGGGAGAGACAGTCCATAAACGGAATGTACACACGTATAGTACTCCTGGGACTCGTCAGCGGAAAGCTCGGAGAGGAAGTGAAGGAAGAGAAGAAGATCGTGAAGGAAGACACGTCCTACGAGTGGATAAAGGAGGTCGAGCCGAAGAACGACAAGAAGAAAGTCGTCAGCGAAGGCGTCAACCCCATCAGGGACGGTATTGTGATAGACCACATACTCTCGGGAGAGGAGCCTGCGGAAATCAGACGCCACATGATTCTCATACGCCGCGTAATGGGACTTGACGGTCTCAAGGGCGGAGAATGGGTAAGCCAGAGCGCGTCGGGGGCATTCAAGGGAATAATCTTCCGCCCCGGCCGCTTCGAGCTCGATCACAAGCAGATCAAGAGACTTGCCGCTGTTGCTCCGGGATGCACGCTCAACATCATCGAGAACGGCAGCGTGAAGAAGAAGATCAGAACCGAGATGCCGCCGAGGATCTACAACTTCGACGACCTCATGTGCACGAATGAAGCCTGCATCTCGAACGACACGCAGTCAGAGCACGTGGGCGCGATGTTCCTCCGCACCCCCGACGGCAGATACTCCTGTGCATACTGCGGCCGCTCCCACAGCTTCAAGGAAATCTTCAGACACTAGAAAAGGAGAAAAGACAAAATGGAAAAGACGAACTACAGCGAAAAAATCGCGTCCCTTGCACTCGACATGGGCGCCATCAGACTCAGCCCCGCTTCCCCGTTCTGCTGGGCAAGCGGCTACTACATGCCGATCTACAACGACAACAGGACTCTTCTCGCCTCACCGGAGGCAAGAAGGCTCATCGCCTCCGCATTCGAGGAAATCATCTCATCCCTCTCCTTCGATCCCGATAACATCGCAGGGACAAGCACTGCGGGAATCCCGCATGCAACGACGCTTGCAGACAGAATGGGCAAGCCCCTCTCCTACGTACGCTCCTCCAACAAGGACCACGGCCTCAAGAACAAGATAGAGGGACTCGGAAGAGCAAAGAGCTATGAGGGAAAGAAGGTCCTTCTCATCGAGGATCTAATCAGCACCGGAGGATCGTCAATCGCAGCCGTCAAGGCCATCCAGGAAGCTCAGGGATGCGTCCCCTACTGCCTTGCAATCTTCTCATACGGATTCGATGCATCGAAGGAAGCCTTTGCATCTCTTGACCCGAAGTGCGAATACCGCACCATCCTCGACTACAGCTATGTCATCTCGATAGCAGAAAGAACAGGATACATAAAGCCGGAGGAGAAGGACGTTCTCCTCGAATGGTCCTCGTCCCCCTTCGAATGGGGTGAAAGACACGGCTTCAGGAAGGAGGAGAAATGATGAACTACAGGGAACTTCTTATCGCATCCGCCGGAAAGACAGGTAACTGCGGCTGCATGGGCATCGACCCCAACTACGGAGCTCTTCCGGAAGGGATGAGCGTTGATGGTTTCTATCTCGAACTAATGGAGGCAATGGACAGAAGAGGTCTCAGACCTGCGGCATTCAAACCGAACATCGGGTACTTTGCGCGCCTCGACAGGCCTCTCGAGGGCTCCTTCGAGGGCTCCAGGGCACTCTCGAGAATCGTGAAGGCACTCCCGGAAGGCATTCCATTCATCCTCGACGCAAAGCGCGGTGACATCGCATCATCCTCCCTCAACTACGCTTATGAAGCATACGAATGCTGGAAGGCGGACTGCGTCACGGTATCTCCTTACATGGGACACGACAGCATCAACCCGTTTGCATTGAATTTCCCCGAAAAGGGTATCTACATCCTCAACCGCACAAGCAATCCCGGAGGAAAGGATCTGCAGAACAGGACGATGGAGGACGGAGAGCCGCTATACATGACAGTTGCAAGGACAATCGGGGCATGGAATGAGGAATACTCATCGGGTATAGGGGCTGTCGTCGGAGCGACGAACCTCAAAGAGTTCAGAGATATCTCGTCACTCTTCGCTCCTGCTGGAATTCCCCTTCTGATCCCCGGCGTCGGAAGCCAGGGCGGAAGTGCGGAGGATGTCATCGCAATCATGAACGAAACAGGATATGACCGCTCACTCTCCCGAATCAACTCCTCCTCAGCTCTCACACATCCGTGGGCAAAGAAGAAGGAAGCGGCACCCGGCAACTGGAAGGACGTCTGCCTCGCCGCCATTGAGAAGTTCCTCGGGGAGTGTTCGCTTTGAAGAAGACATTCCCCTTCTCGCATAAGAGAAAAGACATTGCCATTGCCACAGTCAGCGGAGTCGCGACGACAAAGCCGTCTCTCATCCGTCTCTTCGACAGAGAGATGCCTGTCGATATAATCACGACGAAGTCATTCCAGGTAAAACCCAACAGCGGCAACAGGGAGCCTGTAATCTGCGAGGACGAACTCGGAACCTGGGGTAACAGCGTGGGACTGAGAAATCCCGGAATGGAGAAGGTCCTTCCCGAGATAGCCTCCCTCAGAGAGGAAGGCCTGGAGAAGTGGCTCAACGTCTCGCTATCCGCAGACAACGAGGACGACTTCATAACACTCGTGAATGCCTTCGGTCCCTATGCCGACAGCGTCGAACTCAACTTCTCGTGTCCGCACGCGAAGAAGGGATTCGGCGCTTCCATCGGAAGCGATATGAATATCGCAGCTTCCTATGTGAAGAAAATCGACGAGGCGACAAAGGACAGGGAGTGTCTTCTCTTCATCAAGCTCACTCCCAATGTTCCGGACATAGGAGAAATAGCGAAGGCCGTCGTCGATGCGGGAGCTGACGGAATCGTCGCCATCAACACCGTGGGTCCTGTTGAACATACGGAGCCTCACTCCGGTCTCCCGATTCTCAACAACGCCATCGGAGGAAAGGGCGGAAGAAGCGGAGACGCTGTCTTCCCCGTCGCTCTCGATGCTGTAAGGAAAATAAGAAAAGCGGTCGGAGAGGACGTTCCCATCATCGGTATGGGCGGCGTCAGTGACGGAGAGAGAGCATCCGCCCTCATCCTTGCGGGAGCCGATGCCGTGGGTATCGGGAGCGCATTCGGCAGAGTCAGCCAGAAGAGGTGGAATGAATATCTGACACAGGTCAGAAAGGAAGCGCAGTGTTTCCTCTCCGGCGGGAAGACAGAGCTTCTCTCGCGCACACTTCTGAGAGACCACCCGGCAATGAGCTACGTTCCCCATATCGTCAGGAGCATAAAGCTCCACTCTCCCGACACCATGATTCTCACGCTCGAGGGTGAAGTTGAAGACTTCAGGGCCGGGGAGTTTGTATTCCTCTGGCTGCCGTCTGTCGGAGAGAAGCCCTTCTCGCTTGCACTCACATCCCCTCTGACATTCATAATCAAGAAGAGAGGAATCTTCACTTCCTCTCTCTTCGACACACTCAGAGAAGGTGACACCATCTACATAAGAGGTCCCTACGGAGGTGAAGCGGAGACGCTGAAGACAAAGAAGGCTCTTGTAATCCTCGGAGGAACGGGAGAAGCAGTTGCCTCGCCGCTCTCCGAAAAGCTCGGGAAGGACAATGTGAAGATGAGCTTCCTTGTCGGAACGAGCGTACCGGGAAACAGGGGAATCCTTGAAAAGGAACTCTCATCGAAGGGTGACTACAGGTGCATCTCGGACGACGGAAAGGTCGGCAGGGTTCTTGATTACATCACTCCGGAAATCGAA
>CAZKIT010000162.1:0-4187 GCA_964552905.1 uncultured Spirochaetaceae bacterium | reverse complement strand
GCCGGAAGATGCAGTGTGATATTCGTCGAGCCTCCGACTGCGAGAGTGACCTTCGTTGCGAAATCGAGCATTTCCTGAGTGACGATGTCTCTCGGCTTTATGTTCTCCTCGATGAGTCTCATGACGCATTTTCCGCTTTCTCTTGCGATTCTGTTCTTCTTGCCGACGACTGCATGTGCGCTCGCACATCCAGGAAGAGTCAGGCCCATCGCTTCGGCGCAGATTGCCATGCTGTTTGCCGTTCCCATCATCGCACAGGATCCCGGACCGGGAGACATGATGCCTTCCATGTAATCATATTCGCTTTCGCTTATATCACCCTTGAGGAGCTTTCCAGCCATCTCCTTGAGCTGATATGTGCCGTATTCGTTTCCCTTGTAGAAGCAGGGGAGCATCGGACCTCCCGTCACGATTACAGCGGGAATATTGACTCTCAGAGCAGCCATGAGGATTGACGGTATCGTCTTGTCGCATCCTCCGATGAGTACCATGCCGTCGAACTGGTTTGCATTGATGTAGACCTCGATCGAGTCTGTGGCGACCTCCCTGCACGGCAGTACGCTGCACATTCCCTCGTGTCCCTGCGTGAAGCCGTCACAGATGGAGACTGTGTTCACCTCGAACGGAATGCCGCCGGCTTCCAGAATACCGGCCTTCACCTGATCGGCGATTTTGTCGAGATGGACATGTCCCGGATGGAATTCGTTGTGTGTGTTGATAACGGCCACAAACGGTTTTGCCATGTCCTCTCTGCTAAGTCCCATGCCCTGGAGATGGGCTCTCGGACCGGCCATCGTCAGGCCGTTCGTGACTTTAGAACTTCTGTACTTGGGATTCTTGATTGTAAAGTCCGGCATCGTGTACTCCTTAACCTCTGAGTTTTTCTGATATCTTTCGTGCGCTCTTCATGACGTCGTCTGCGAATGACAGAGCCTTCTCGACCGGGAACTTGTAATCCGGAGATGATATTCCGATTGTTCCGATCACGTTGCCGTCCCTGTCGAATATAGGGGCTGCGATGCATACGATGTCCGCATTGTGTTCGTGGTCATCGAGCGAGTAACCCTGTGCCTTTATTCTGTCGAGTTCTTCAAAGAAGAGCTTTTTATCTGTAATTGTATGGTCCGTGTATTTCTTGAGAGGGTTGGTCTGGAGATAGTTCTCGACCCATTCCCTGCTTTTGTTGGCAAGAATCGCCTTGCCGCCGCTTGTGCATGTGAGCGGGATGTGCCAGCCGACTCTGGACTTCAGCTGGATCTGGCATTGTGCTTCCTTCTTTCCGACATATACACCCTCCTCTCTGTCGAGTGCTATGAGGTGGATTGTCTCTCCGCTGAGATTGTTGAGACGTGTCATCTCGTCTTCAGCGACAAGCTGGAGGTAGTTCGTTTCCTTTGCCTTCTGCGACATCAGCCACAGCGAGAGGCCGAGAGCGTAGTTCTTCGTGCTTTCATCCTTGACGACATAGCCGCAGGCAAGGAGCTCCTGGATGATTCTGTGGACCGTACTTTTCGAGAGACCTGTCTCATCTGCAATCTCCTGGATGCCCATCGGCTGATTTCTGTCCAGCATCGCTGTAAGAATCTGCAGCGGTTTCATGGAAGCGAAGGAAAGCATCTTTTCCTGTGAAGGGTTCATTCTCTGTCTCCTAAGTTCCATATATGGAATCATAAATTTATATATGGAACAACTGTATATTATCACAAAAGGAAGGCATTTCAACTCTTTTTTTTGTTTTTTCTGATTGAAGTGTGTTCTGATGCTGATGAAAATCAGGCAGCGGTGAGGCTGCCTGAAGAGGGGAGAATATACATAGTCTTCCGTTTTTTCTTTCAGAGAGGATCAAGCCTTACTGAAGAAATGAAGTTCTGTACGTCGCTGAGATTTACTGTGCCGACCTTTTCTGTCAGCGTGTTTGCTATTCCGCAGGCCATCGAACACCGGATTGCATCTTCGACGGAAGAACCATGATAAAGGGCATGGCAGAAGCCTGCGACCGACGAGTCTCCGCAGCCTATTGTCGATATTGCCTCGACCGCCGGGATGGATACTCTGTAGCATCTGGAGGAGGAAACGAAGCATGCTCCTCTGTCCCCTTCGGAGACAAGGACGTTGTCAACTCCGGAGTCTGCAAGTTTTCCCGCCAGTTCGATAATCGTTTCTTCTCCCTGATTGTCCGGATAACCGAAGAGGGAGGAGAGTTCGCTGCGGTTGGGCTTTGCAAAAACATAGCGTCCAGGGAAGGAGGAACGTAGATACTTTCTGTTCGCATCAAGTGAACATTGTGCTTTTTTTCTTTCACAGAGAAGAGATACCTTATGGTATATGTCATCATCCATGCCATTCATCGGAAGTCCCGAGCAGATTACCATGTCTCCTTCAAGAAGGTCGTCTTCGAGTTTTGACAGGAAGAAATTCTGCTCCTGCTTTGTAATTTCAACACCGTCCTCCGTGATTTCGGTTTCCTCTTTCCTCTGGTGGTCGATGATGTTGACGGTGCTTCGTGTTTCTCCGCTGTGATGGAAGAAAACGGCTTCTATTCCAGCACTCCCGACTTCTTCTTTTACGAGATTACCGTTTCCGCCGCCGATGAATGCATAGAGAACAGGACTGTCTCCGAGAGAGCGGAGTACCCTTGCCACATTGACACCTTTCCCCGACGGGTAGACATCCGGTCTGTTGCCGTGGAACTGCCTTCCGCTCCGGAAACCGTCTATATAGTACATCCTGTCAATAGTCGGATTGAGACAGAGAACGCGGATCACTTCTTCCATCCTCCGGCGCTGTGAAGAACCTCTTTGAACTTGTGCTCGACTTCCTTCTCGAACGCATCGTATGCCGGCCTCAGGTATTTCCTTATATCGTAGACTTCGGGTTTTGTGTTGAAGAATCTTCTGATTTCCGTCGTTGCCACAAGGAAGTTGTCGACGTCCATGTTGACCTTCCTTATTCCGCTTGTCACTGCGCGTGATATGTCGCTTTCGGTGCACATCTTCCATCCCGGAATACTTGCGCCTTCCCTGTTGCACTCTTCAATCAGTTCCTCCGGGAGTGATGCTCCTCCGTGGAGCACGAAAGGATAGCCCGGAACAGCTGCGATTATTTCATCAAGTCTTTTGAAGTCAATCGGAAGATTCCTGTCGGCAATCACACCGCCGTGCGATGTTCCGACAGATACGGCAAGAGCGTCGCATCCGGTTTCCGTTATGAATGCAGAGGCGGCTTCCGGGTCGGTATATTCCGCATGACCGGAGAAGACAGTGTCTTCAAAGCCCGGGATACGGCCGAGTTCGGCTTCGACCCAGACTCCCTTATCGTGTGCATAGGCGGCGACTTCCTTTGTTTTCCTGATGTTTTCCTCATAGGAAAGTGAAGAGCCGTCGAACATTACAGCCTGCACTCCGGCGTCGACTGCCTCTTTGCAGTTCTCGACGCTCTGGCAGTGGTCATGCTGGATGAAGACCGCTGCATCCGAGGATTCTGCATACATCTTTATCAATCTGACAAATAAGGGAAAATCCTTTACGTATTTTCTCGCTCCCATCGAAACCTGGACGATTGCCGGGGCCTGCATCTTCTCTGATGCTTCAAGTACTGCCTGAAGTGATTCCATCGAGAACACATTGAATGCTCCGAGTGCAAAGTGTCCTTTTTCTGCTGCGTTGAACAGCTCCTTTGGTTCATATAATCCCATCTGATTTTCCTTTATTTCTCACTGATGCAGCGGGCGATACATTCCCATGCATCATACTGGTTCAATGCATCGTTGAACCATGCGTGTCCTTTTCCCCTGAATGAAAAGATGCGTACCGAGCTGCCGTCTGTCGTCAGTTTGTCAGCCATCTTCACGCACTCTGCAAAGGGGACTACCTCGTCTTCTTCTCCGTGAAGAAGATCGAATGTCTGTCCTTTATACGGATACTCCATCGGAGAGGCCTCTCTGAGTGCCTTTTCCCTGTCGTCTTCCTCAAAGTTCAGGTAGCATCTGACGGACTCATGCTCCGCCTTGTTTCCTTCCCAGAAGGATGACATGTCGTAGATACCGTTGAGAAGAACGGCATGAGACGGTACCCATGCGTCTTTTCTCCCGTACTTTTCAAGCCATACTCTGTTGGAGGCAAGGAGGATGATGTTTGCTCCGGGAGATCCTCCGACAGGAATGATTCTTTCTCTGTCGATTCCGAGTT
>CAZKIT010000161.1:0-4199 GCA_964552905.1 uncultured Spirochaetaceae bacterium | reverse complement strand
ACTATGACAACCTCTACCATGCTGCGGAGTGCAGGGCCCAGGCCGACTGGTATGTGGGCATGAACGTCACGCGTGCACTGACGTGCTACTATGACGCAAAGCTCAGCGCAGGAAGAGTGCAGACTCCGACGCTTGCCCTCATGACACAGAGAGAAGACGAAATCGATAAGTTCCTAGGTTCATTCTATTACTCGGCACGGGCTTCCTTCGGTCTCTTCAGCGCATCCTACTATCCCGAGGAGAACAGCGTCCGCTTCCAGGACGAGGCTCTCGCTTCGGAGATGGAGACATGGAAGGGAAAGAAGGGGAAGGTCGTATCCATAGCGAAGGAGGAGAAGAGCGAGGAAGTTCCACTTGCATACGACCTTACCGAACTCCAGAAGGATGCGAACATCGCATACGGCTTCTCGGCAAAGGAGACCCTCGATACGCTCCAGAGACTCTATGAAGTCCATAAGATAGTGACCTATCCTCGTACCGACAGCAGATGCATCACCCCCGATATTATCCCGACGCTGAGGGATAGAATCAGGGCGCTGCTTTCCACGGAGTTCTCGTATGTGGCCGAGGAATATCTCAAGAACGGCTACAGGGAGGACAACCCCCGCTTCGTCAACGCCGCACTCGTCAGCGACCATCACGCACTTCTTCCGACCGAGCAGAGAGTGAAGATGGAAGACCTCAGCGAGAACGAGAAGAAACTGTGGCGTCTCATCGCCCTGAGGTTCCTCGAAGTCATCGGAGAGGACTACACATACGAGACTACGACGGTGAAGATGGACGTGGAGGGCAGGACATTCCTCTCTCGTTTCACCACCCCGATAAGAAAGGGCTTCAGAAGCGTGAGCCAGAGCGTCAACTTCAAGTCATCCATACTTCCCGTCGAGACAGATGACGACACGACGCTCATAAAGACGCTGAAGGAAGGCGACGAGCTCCCGATAATCTCCATAAAGGTCAAGAAGAGCAGCACGACACCGCCCGAGCGCTATACGGATGCAACGCTCCTCTCTGCCATGGAACACGCCGGACGCTTCGTCGAAGACACGGCACTCAAGGCCAATCTCACCTCCGGACTCGGTACTCCCGCAACGCGTGCCGACATCATCGAGAAACTCGTTCAGAACAGATATGTCGAGCGAAGCGGCAAGTACTTCATCCCGACTGCGAAGGGAAGGGAGGTCGTTCGCTTGGCCCCGGAGACGCTGAGGTCTCCCGAACTCACGGGAGTCTGGGAGGGAAGACTCGAGAGAATAAGCAGGGGTAAGGAGGATCCGGCACTCTTCATCCGGGATATAAAGAAGATGGCCTCCGACCTCGTCTCGTCCGTCGAGAAGTCGACGCTCGTCTTCGAACCCAGGTTCAAGGACACGAAGAAGTGTCCCTACTGCGGAAAGGACATGATGAAGGCCGAGGACAGCGACGGCAGTGTGCATTACATCTGCCAGACTCTTTCATGCCTTTACGAGGAAAGAGTAGTCAGAACGAAGATCACGGCTCCCTCATCCTCTGCAAGCAAGAAGACTGTCACGACTGAAGGGGGAAAGGTCAAGGTCGTCATAAAGAAGAGTCCCGTGAAGGTCGTGACGCCTGCCGTCTATGAGACAAAGATCGAAGTCGTCAGGGAGAGCAAGAAGAAGTACAGACGCGACGAGAGGGAGAAGGGCGGAAGAAGCTCCTCTTCGAATTATTCGTATTCAGCATCGAGTCATTCCGACGGCGGAACAATGGCGGACTTCTTCCGTCTCTCACAGGAGCGTGACGCCGAAAGAAAGAACAGAAAGAAGAAGTAACATGATAATACACGGCTTACAGAAACTGACGCTTGTCGATTATCCCGGAAAATGTGCGTGCATCCTCTTCACGGGTGCATGCAACTTCCGCTGTCCCTTCTGCCAGAACGGATCGCTGGTGCTCGAACCGGAGAACGAACCGGTGATTCCCGACGGGGAGATATTCTCCTTTCTCGAAAAGAGGAAGAGAATGCTCGAAGGCGTCGTGGTCACGGGCGGGGAGCCCACCATCAACTCCGATCTGATTCCGTTCCTGGGCAGAATCAAGGCTCTGGGGTACTCGGTGAAGCTCGACACGAACGGCTATATGCCGTCAGTATTGAAGGACGCAGTCAGGAGCGGCTACGTCGACTACGTCGCGATGGACATAAAGACAAGCCTTGACGAATACTCCCTTCTCTCGGGAGTGAAGACGGACACATCTAGAATAGAGGAAAGCATCGGCTTCCTCCTCTCGGGAGAGGTCGACTGCGAGTTCCGCACGACGGTCGTCAAAGAGCTACACCACGCATCGAATTTTGAAAAAATCGGTGAAACTTTAAGGGGTGCTAAAAGGTACTTCCTGCAATCCTTTGTCCCGTCGGAAGATACCATTTCCACAGGTTTTACTACCCCCTCTCTCGAGGAACTTCAAAACTACAAGAAAATACTCAATAGTTATATAGAAAACGTATCAATACGAGACCGATGAAAACGCTATATGTAGTGTTACCGTTTTATATCTAACGCTTTATACAGTAGATGGACTCTTGAAAAGAGGAAAAAACAGTGATACCTTTTTCCCTACCGAAGGAGAATGAAAATGTATCATGTTGTAAAGCGCGACGGCAAGGAAGTCGCATTCGATATAAAGAAGATCACAACGGCGATAGAACGGGCCTTCGAGTCAATGAAGAAAGAGTGGGACGAGAACGTCATCGACTTCATTGCACTCAAGGTCACTTCGGACTTCCAGAACAAGGTGAAGGACGGAAAGGTAAGCGTCGAAGATATACAGGACTCTGTCGAGAGAGTCCTCTCTCAGGCAGGATACGAGGATGTTGCAAAGTCATATATCCTCTACCGCAAGCAGAGGGAGAGAATCAGGAACATGAAGAGCGCGACACTCGACTACAAGAGCGTCGTGGACAACTATCTCAAGCTCAACGACTGGAGGGTCAAGGAGAACAGCACCGTCACATACTCCGTCGGCGGTCTCATCCTCTCGAACTCGGGGGCAATCACAGCCAACTACTGGCTGAGCGAAATCTACGACGAGGAGATTGCATCTGCTCACCGCAACTGTGATTTCCACCTCCATGACCTGAGCATGCTCACAGGTTACTGTGCTGGATGGTCCATCAAACAGCTCATCAAGGAAGGGCTTGGAGGACTTCCGGGAAAGATCTCATCCAAGCCCGCGAAACACCTGGCAACCCTCTGTAACCAGATGGTCAACTTCCTCGGCATCCTCCAGAACGAATGGGCTGGAGCACAGGCGTTCTCCTCATTCGACACATACCTTGCACCTTTCGTGAAGGCGGACAACCTCTCCTTCGATGCGACGAAGAAGTGCATCGAGAGCTTCGTCTACGGCGTCAACACACCCTCGAGATGGGGAACCCAGGCACCGTTTTCGAACATCACGCTCGACTGGGTATGTCCCGAGGACATGAAGAACATGCCTGCAATCGTCGGCGGCAAGGAGATGGACTTCACATACGGCGACTGCCAGAAGGAAATAGATCTCATCAACCGTGCATTCATCGAAGTCATGATCGAGGGCGACAGCGAGGGAAGGGGCTTCCAGTACCCGATTCCGACATATTCCATCACGAAGAATTTCGACTGGTCGGAGACTGAGAACAACAAGCTTCTCTTCACGATGACGGCGAAGTACGGAACGCCGTACTTCAGTAACTACATCAACTCCGACATGGAACCCAGCGATGTCAGGAGCATGTGCTGCCGCCTCAGACTCGATTTAAGAGAGCTCAGAAAAAAGACAGGCGGTTTCTTCGGTTCGGGCGAATCGACAGGATCAATCGGAGTCGTGACACTCAATATGCCGCGCTTGGCTTATACAGCAAAGGACAAGGAGGACTTCTACAGGAAGCTGGACCACCTCATGGACGTCGCGGCAAGATCCTTGAAGGTGAAGAGGACAGTCATCACGAAGTTCCTCGACGAAGGCCTCTATCCGTATACGAAGAGATACCTCGGAACATTCGAGAACCATTTCTCGACGATAGGACTCGTCGGCATGAACGAAGCATGCCTCAACGCTTCGTGGCTCAGATGCAACATCGCAGACGAGAGAGGACAGGAGTTCGCAATAGAGTGTCTCAACCACATGAGGGAGAGACTCTCCGACTACCAGGAGCAGTACGGAGACCTCTACAACCTCGAGGCTACCCCTGCCGAGAG
>CAZKIT010000160.1:0-4208 GCA_964552905.1 uncultured Spirochaetaceae bacterium | reverse complement strand
TGTAAGAACCGTCTTCGCCGCTCTCTATTGTTCTCTCTGGAGTTCCCTTGCTGTTGAAGAGGGTTACTGTTTCTCCCTTTTCTGCACTCTTACCGCTTACTGTTCCGTAGATACTTGTAAGCTCTCTTCCATTTACTGTACGGGAAGATCCGCCCGGGAGGATGATACTCTCTGTCGTGTATGTCGAACGCTCGTCCTTGCTGAATTGGAGAATGTATGTTCCGCCTTCAACTCTGGAGAACTCATACTTTCTGTCGCTTCCGGTGACGACTGTCCGGATGACTGTCGTTCCCTTCACAAGGGATACCGTCTCTCCCTCTGTGTATGATGTACCCTTTATCGTTCCGTATATTGAAACAAGAGGATTGAAAGACAGTTCCACTGTGCTGTCTTCTATGACAGTCACTGTCTTCGACTGTGACGTGTAATCCGTTTTCGATACTGTTACCGTGTATTCACCGGGCTTAACCTTCTTTATGAAGGATCCATTTTCATCCGTTGTCACGGCATAGCTGTTTGTGGAGGAGGTGTCCTTGATGAGTATCTGGATTCCTCCCTTTACCTCTGAATCGGAAAGGGAAAGAGTCCCCTTTATGGTTCCGTAATCACCGAGGAGTTCGATTTTCTCAGTCACCCTTGTGACTGTGGCCGCTTCAACATCGAAGTATTCTGTCGGTTCTGAAAGGTATGACGGGTGGGATGCCAGGATTCTGTAGCGGCCGGGTACGACCGAGGATATTACAAATGTTCCGTCAGAATCAGTCGAGGAATCATAGGACAGTGCTTTATCCTCGCTCTCGAGCAGTATCGTGATACCGGTCGAATCCGAAGCATCTCCGAGCACGGCCTTGCCTTCTACCGTTCCGAGGCTGCTTCTTAGTGTTACATCAGAAACGACCTTCTCGGGGTTCTCGACTGTCTCGGGACATGTAAGGAAGACGTTCTCCATCATGTACGGCATATGATTCTCGAGTGTGTAGCGGAGAGTATATGTTCCTTCCGGTACATTGTAGATCGAGAAGCTTCCGTTCCTGTCGGTCTTTGCTATGTATGATGTTCCCGGGATGTAGACCTCGATGTCGTAATGCTCTTTTTCTCCTTCAATCAAAGCTTTTCCTTTGATTGTTCCGAGGGGCTTCATCTTGACATTACCGACATCGTATCCTTCCTTGACAGCGGGAACGACGTCGTTTAGCCAGCCTCCGACTCCGTTCCCCTTGGCGCGTTTCACATCCCTGTTGTTGTACTCGGGCTCTTCGGAAGTGAAGAGCACCTTGTATGTCATGTCGGCCTTGAGGTTCTTTATGACGAAGGTTCCGTCGGCATTCACCTTCTGGATGGTGACGGTCCTGTCCGATGAGTCCATGACCTTGGCATAGACCTCATCAGGGGAGACGTCACTCGTCTCCGGAATGGATATAGTCCCCTTTATCGTGGGGGTCGAATATCCGGTGTCTGTGGGCTGTACGATCTCCTGTGTGCATGAAAATAACAGAACAGCAAATATTAAAGCGACGAATACGACTAAGGACTTCTTCATATCTTCCCCCTCCGGATGAAAAGCCTCATCCGGTTTTCATTATTGTTTTTTTTCATTCACGTCCTAGAGCGTGAATGCATACCCCACCGTTATTGTTACACCGCGGCGGACACAGACTTTGCAGTCTGTAAGGTCGACCTGTTTCTTTGACCTCGTTTCTCCGTCAGATACCCAGTATTCGAAGATACCTCCGATCTTGAGTGAATCGAAGTCATTCATGAACCTTCCGTCAACGAAGAGCTCTCCCGGCCCGAGTGTCTTTCCGATCTTGAGTCCCCCGAGGGCTCCGAGCGTGAATGATGTGAGCTTCACGCTTCCCGTCGCACCGTGGTAGTCCACTAGCTCGAGGTCGAGGTCGGTTATCGGGAGGGAGACGTAGGCTCCTCCGTAGAGTTCGACCCTGATCGGGTTCTGGACAACGGCGAACGAAAGGACGAGAGGTATCTCGAGAGTCGAGTATTTGAGATTGATGTCGGTATCGAGATCCATGCCGCTTATCTTCATCTCGTTGTTGATGGATACCCCGACTTCCGCCTGTACCGTGAAGGCCTCAGTAACTCTGTAACCCGCAAAGCCGCTGGCGGAGATGACGATACTGTTATGAACAGTGGGATTGACACCTGTCCCTATCATATCCTCATGAGGCTTCGAGAACGGGAGCAGCACTCCGCCCCTGACTCCGACAGTAACCTTCTGGTTACCGACCTTGTCGGTGTTGTCACTCAAGAGGTTACGAAGCGTAGTGTCGTATTTTATATCCCACGAGTTGATTCTTCTTACAAGCGTGGTCTCGAGGTCGATGAGCTTGAGCTCCACCGTAAGAGACGAGACGTTGTTCTTCGCCTCTCCCACGATGATTGCATCGGCACCCATCATATGTCCTATCGATATGGCTTCGCTGTCGTCGACAAGGCCGCTTGTCTGGAACTCGAGTTCCTCGATTATCTTCTCCTGGTTCTCCCTGTCGAGTACTATGCACCCTCTGTTGATGAGGGCAGTCTCGAGGTCATGGATGACGGTGTCCGAAAGAGATTCGGATCCGCCTTCGAAGCTTACGAGGCTGAGTTTCTCGCTTCCTCCCGCGTAGGAGGAGAAGAGGTCGGCAGCCTCGGTTATGAATTCATCATAGGTGATGTTCTTCGCAGCAAGGGGAAGAACAGCAAGTATGAGAACAACAAGAGTGTAGATTAACTTTTTCTTCATGAATTTCCGAACTTCTCCTTCATTTCCTCTCCAAAGGATGAAGTTATGTCTTCAGAGAGGTCCTTGACTGCCCGTGTCACCGCACTCTGGTAGCTCTGGTGTCCTTCCTTGCCGCTGTAACTGTAAGTAAGGACTGTCTTACCGGAAGTGCTGTCAGAGAGAGAGAGAACGGCATCATACTCGGCGAAGACGAACTTCGATGCGATCCCGTTCCCCTGCACTTCTCTCATATTGACAGAGCAGAGAGCCGCGGACGATGCCTCATCCGCCGTCTCCGCCACCCTGATACCGCACCCGGTCAGAAGCGATGAGATTACACCCTCTACGGCACCAGTGTCGTCACCGGTGACGGTGACAGCGACAGTGACGCTTTCCCTCGCCTCCTTCCACTTATCGGATGCAGTCTTCTCGTCGAGGTATTCTTCATTCCCTCCCGAGAGATAGTTGATCATTGCAATATGGGTGTTGTAGTCACTCACTGCAGAGACAAGGTCATGGGCATTCTCGAGGCCCTCGAGTGTGCCGAGAGTCCCGTCAACAAGTGCATAGAGTCTTTCAACTGCATCCCTCTCGCTCCCGATATTGCCCTCGAGGTACTCGAGTGTCGGCTTCTTCTCCATGACACATAAGGAGACGTGCCTTCCGTCCTTATCGACGGTGCGCTTCACGATTTCGACACCGTAGAGGTTGTCGACATCAGTGTAGGCCGCATTGGCCCTCATGAAGCTCTCGTCGTATGAAGAGAGCGTCTCCGTGACGGTACGTGCCGTCACGCTTGTAACCCTGAGACCGAAGAGCGAGGCCATCTCCGCCTTTGCGTTGAGATCTGCAGTGTCGGCAGAGTCGCCGTATCCTACGGCTGCGATATACCTATCGCGGCTGTAGGAAGCGTACGGGTTGCTCACCCATGACGACGATGCGCATGATACAAGAGCAAATGCGGTTACCAGAATAAAGGGAAGAAGTTTCCTCATTCAGCGAGAACCTCGTCCACGATACGAGAAATTATCTCGACAGCCTGGTTTACATCTGTCGTGCTCGAAAGAACAGACGGATCAGCAGCGGTCGTCTCGATGACAGCGTCTATCTGGGCCTTGACGTTTGCAACCGGTACACTTAAGAGTACCCATACGCCGCCTTCATTGTCTTCCCAGAAGTCCACTTCCGTGATACCAGTGAAGACAGCAATACCCGCTTCCTTGTTCTCGAGAACGAACTTATCGACAAACTCGTTCGATGAGTTGCTGATATCTTCAGAGATGTATCTGTCCCTTACAGTCTCGACGGTATCGGAAACCCAGAGTGCGAGCTCAGCGTCGGCGTTGAGCTTAGCCTTCGCCTTCGCGACTTCAAACGTCTTTCCCTCTCCGTAAGCCGATACATAGTGCGTCTTCTTGTTCGACATGTCATGAATGACCCAGTCCGGTCTCTCGATTCCGTTCTTTCCCACTACTCCCTTGTTCTG
>CAZKIT010000159.1:0-4242 GCA_964552905.1 uncultured Spirochaetaceae bacterium | reverse complement strand
AGCGAGCCCTCTACAACATGGATGACAGGAACATAAAGGCAGTCTGGTCTGACGGAAGGAAGGTCAGGTAGCAGCAAAATATTATCAGTACTGTTCCGTACATAATCTTCAATCCGATTTTTTCAGAATGGCAATGACAGCAGATTTGAGGAATAGAAAACAGCCGTTGCTAGCGGCTGCAAAAGGAGGATTTGAATTATAAATATGAAAAAAACTTTCTCTTACTTGCGCATATATTACACGGCTACTTTCTGTTTTAAGTAAAGGGTAAGTGAAGAATTCATGTAGTTTATTGCTTTGAAAGAAGTAAGCCGTAGGCAGAGCCCTTATCGTCAAGCTGAGTAAAGCCGTATCTGTTGTAGAACGACACTCCCTTTATGTTATCCCGGTCGACGCCGAGCATGAGGCCGGGAACATTCTTCTTCCTCAGTTTTTCACTGAGAGCGTCAACAAGGGCAGTTCCGAGTCCCATTCTCTGGTATTCCGGGTCTATATCTATATGCATGTGTGCGGGATACTCTTCAGCATACGGCGAGTAGAATGCGATGCTTTCCTCTCCGTCATCTCTCGTCTTTTCATCCGCAGAAGAAAGATACTTCTCCCTCATGACTCTCTTCCATCTGTCATAACTCTCAGTGGAGAGTATGTAGCCGACTACCTTGTTGTCGAATACGGCGACAAGAGTGTTGTCACCCTCCTCTTCGATATAGTAGTGAAGATAAAGAGTATAAAGGTACTCTTGGGGAAAATGCTTGGGATCCGTTATGGTGCAGATTCTCTCGAGTGACTCTCTGTCCTCTTTCCTGTAAGTCCGTATTTCAGTCATGCGAAAAATGATACCATCCTTCAGGAGAACGTAGAAGTCATTTCGGAAAATTGTCCTTTACAGATGAAATTATATTTGAATAATGGCGGAAACGTGGTTAAATGTAATTAGTTCAAGCACTGAACAAACTGGAGGAAACATGCGCTACGGCCACTTCGACGACGAAAGAAAGGAATACGTAATCACCACACCATATACTCCGCTGCCGTGGATAAACTATCTCGGAAGCGAGGATTTCTTCGCTCTTATCTCGAATACTGCAGGAGGGTACGACTTCTACAGGGATGCAAAGCTCAGGCGTATCACACGCTTCAGATACAACAACGTTCCCGAAGACAACACGGGGCGTCTCTTCTACATATGTGACGGAAACGAAAAGTGGTCACCGGCCTTTCTTCCTCTCAAGACGGAGCTCGACTCCTACGAGTGCCGTCACGGCATGGGTTATACGACGTTCCGCTCGTCGAAGAACGGACTGGAAGCCGCTCTCACCGCATTCGTTCCCCTTCACGAGAAGTGCGAGGTACTCTCGCTCACACTCAGAAACACGACAGACTCGGCAAAGGACATCCGAGTGGTCGGCGCCGTCGAATTCTGTCTCTGGAACGCCCTCGACGACATGACGAACTTCCAGCGTAACTACTCCACGGGAGAAGTCGAAATCGAGAAGAATGCAGTCTACCACAAGACGGAGTACAGGGAGAGAAGAAACCACTATGCATTCTTCTCCGTCAATGAGAATGTGTCATCCTTCGATTCCGACAGACTCTCCTTCCTCGGCAGGTTCAACAACTACGATAATCCCGTCGGCATAAGGAACGGAAAGCTCGCCTCCTCAGTCGCTTCCGGCTGGTCTCCCATCGCCGCTCTGGAGAATACCTTCACCCTACCCGCGGGAGAAGAAAAGACTCTCATCTACATTCTCGGATACATCGAGAACGAGGAGAACGAGAAGTGGGAGAAGAAAGGCGTCATCAACAAGAAGAAGGCCCACGATATGATGTCCCGCTTCTCCACAAAGGATAAGGTCGACGATGCACTCTCCGTCCTCAAATCACACTGGGATGGTCTTCTCTCGGCATTCCATGTCGATACCGGAGTCGAGAAGTTCGACAGGATGGTGAATATCTGGAACCAGTACCAGTGCATGATTACATTCAATCTCTCGCGTTCCGCTTCGTACTACGAAAGCGGAATAGGAAGAGGCATGGGCTTCAGGGATTCCTGTCAGGATCTTCTAGGCTTCATGCACATAATCCCGGACAGGGCAAGGGAGAGGATAATCGACATAGCATCAATCCAGTTCGAGGACGGCTCGACATACCATCAGTACCAGCCTCTCGACAAGAAGGGCAATGCAGATATAGGAGGCGGCTTCAACGATGATCCGCTGTGGCTTGTGGCCTCGGTCTACTCATACCTTTCAGAGACGGGGGACTACACTATTCTGGATGAGATGGTTCCTTTCAACAATGACACGGAAAAAGCCCAGCCTCTTCTCGAACACCTGAGACGCTCCGTCATGTACACGGTCACACACAAGGGACCGCACGGCCTTCCTCTCATAGGAAGAGCCGACTGGAATGACTGTCTCAATCTCAACTGCTTCTCCTCAACTCCCGGAGAGAGCTTCCAGACATGCTCCAACTTCGAATCCGGCAAGGCTGAATCAGTATTCATTGCAGGTCTCTTCGTGAAGTATGCCTCACAGTATGTGGAAATACTGAGGCACCTGGGTAAGAATGAGGAAGCCGAGGAAATCGAAGAAGAGATAAGGAAGATGACCCAGACCGTCGAAGGCCCGGGCTGGGACGGAGAGTGGTTCCTCAGAGCCTACGACGCCTTCAGCGAGAAGGTCGGAAGCCGGGAGTGCGAGGACGGCAAGATCTACATCGAGCCTCAGGGCATGTGTGTCATGGCAGGTATCGGGAAGGATAACGGCATGGCCGAGAAGGCACTCGAGAGCACCCGTAAATACCTCGACAGCGAAGAGGGAATCATCCTCGTGCAGCCGGCATACAAGGAATACCATCTCAACCTGGGAGAGGTTTCCTCCTATCCCCCGGGATACAAGGAGAACGCAGGCATCTTCTGCCATAACAACCCGTGGGTAAGCTCGGCAGAGGCATGCCTCGGACACGGCGACAGGGCATTCGAAATCTACCGCAAAATCTCACCATCCTACAATGAGGACAGGAGTGATATAAGAAAGACCGAGCCCTACGTCTACTGCCAGATGGTTGCGGGACGCGATGCCCCGAACAGAGGAGAGGGAAAGAACAGCTGGCTCACAGGCTGTGCGGCATGGACGTTCGTCAACGCAAGCCAGTTTCTCCTCGGTCTCACTCCCCGTCTCGAGGGCTTTGAGATCAACCCGGTACTTCCGAAGGAGATAAACTCCTTCACTGCAGAGAGGAGAATCGGGAAGAGTACCCTTCACATAAAAGCAAGAAGAGGAAAGGCTTACTCGCTCACTGTCGACGGAATAAAAGTTGACGGCAGGCTTGTCGCACACAGTGGCAAGAAGGACATCTTCATAGAGGTCGAATATCTCTGAAGATTGACCTCTTACGGCACCGCCGGTTATGCTGCAGAGGAAGGCGTTGCGATAGCGGTCAACCTTACTTCGTTCGATTATTAGTCTCGCTCTGTTTTGACTTAAGGCGAGACTTTTTAATTCCTCCAGAATGGACAGGACTGCTTTAACAGTCTAGCGGACGTCAAACAGAAATTTGATCATCACTGTAAATTTCATATAGTCAGATCCTCTCTCCTGCAGGATTTGAGGAGACACAGCCTGGGGGCGGTTGACTCCGAAAAGCAGGCTGACCGCCATTGCGTTCGCAACGTCAGAGTCCGTAGACCTCACAGACGTGTTACCAAAGAAAGCGAGACTTTTGATATATGGGAACTCCTTGATTTACAAGCAAAAACCCTACGAAAACGGGACAAACACATACATATAGACCAGCTGATGTTCTATACATCGTTCTGGCTGTTCAACGAAACAAAGTTGCAGAATATGACAGTAGTGAAATAAAAAGGGCTGCAACGGGGGATTTGTTGCAGCCCACAAAGGAGGGATTGAAGAAAAAACAATTTATATTCGCTTTTCTTGACTATAAGATATCCGGTTTCCGTGACGGAATCTTCACGTTTTTCTGTAATAATTGTTAAG
This sequence comes from uncultured Spirochaetaceae bacterium, assembly GCA_964552905.1. Lineage (GTDB taxonomy): Bacteria > Spirochaetota > Spirochaetia > Sphaerochaetales > Sphaerochaetaceae > Ornithospirochaeta. The sequence goes on along the minus strand of CAZKIT010000159.1, from coordinate 238 downwards.
AATTATGAAGCTGAAGTGAAGAATCCTCCATTTTTCCTTCCTCCTTCCCCTCTTGACAGAATATTTCACGAAAAGCAAAAGTCTCTCCGTATCTTCAGAACCTCTATACATCATCCTTCCCTATCTAGAATGGTTACCGGAGAGGAGAATATCTAAAACACGCTCTTCCATATTTCCACAGGCTTCGTATACTGCTGGCACTCGAAAAGCATGTCCATAAGTCTCCATTAGTGATATC
>CAZKIT010000158.1:0-4269 GCA_964552905.1 uncultured Spirochaetaceae bacterium | reverse complement strand
GTCGAAATCGTGGGGAGGATGAGAGCATAGATCGTGTTGATGAGATGCATCTTGCTGAACATCCTGAATAAGGGCACGATTGTTGCGACGAACGGCAGCATCATGGCTGTGAGAAGCACCGCCATGAGCCTGTCCTTATGTTTGTCGTGATAGATTTCGAAGCCGTAGCCCGCAATCGAGGAGACGGCGAGAGTCAGGACAGTCACGATTATGCTGTTGCGGAAGGAATTGAAGAGCGCTCTTCCGAGGTCCTGGTTCTCGATGAGTGTCTTGAAGTTCTCCACGAGGTATGTTCCCGGAATGAGACGTCCGCGGATTATGTCTATGCTCTTGTTTGTTGCACCGCTGAGCATATAGTAGAGCGGGAATGCCGAAAGTACTGCTGCAATCGTCAGGACGACGTAGCTTACTCTGAGACCTGTATCCTTTACCTTTCTGTTCTTAGTCACGCTTGTCACCTGCCTTCATCTGGATTACGGAAAGCACCGCAATGGAAACGAGTATGAACACCGAGAGAGCCGAAGCGTAATTGAAGTTCGGTGTGTCGACGAATGTCGTGTTGTAGATGTAGTGGGCGATTGTCATCGTCGCCTTGCCCGGCCCGCCGCCGGTGAGATTCACCGATTCATCGAAGAGCTGGAGCGTTCCCGATGTGCTCATTATTGCGGTAAGGAGGATTGTGGGCCTGAGAAGGGGAACCGTGATGCTGAAGAACTTCTTCGTTCCCGAGCAGCCGTCGATTGTCGCGGCTTCATATATCGAGGAGTCGATGTTCTGGAGTCCTGCAAGGTAGAAGACCATGTTGTAGCCCGTCCACCTCCATATGAGGGCGACGACGATTACGATGCGCGCCGACCATGCATTATTGAACCAGTCTATGCCCTTGATGCCGACCCAGCCCAGCATCGTGTTCACGAGTCCGTTCGATGCAAAGAGCGACTTGAAGATCATCGAGTACGATACGAGCGATGTCGCACAGGGAAGGAAGATGAGGGTGCGGAATATGGCCTTGCCCTTCAGCTTCGGATTGTTGAGCATCTGCGCGAGAATAAGGGCCAGTACGAGCATGATGGGCACCTGGATGAGGAAGTAGAAGACAGTGTTGAAGAGACACTCGCGGAATGTCTTGTCCTTGAAGAGACGCGCGTAATTCTGCAGTCCCACCCATTTCTCGTTCTTGCCGTTTCCTCTCTTGAACGAGAGAAGTATGGCCTGAAGCATCGGGTAGAAGCAGAATGCGAAAATGAGGACTGCGGCGGGAATGAGGAAGAACCATCCCGTAATGCGCTGTTTCCTTTCAAGTGTAAGCCTTTTTGTTGCCACTTCAACACTCTCCTTTACAAAGAAAGGGGCAGGGAAATGCCTGCCCCCTGTGGTTAGAAGTTATCAGTAACCGATTGCGAATTCGACAGTTTCCTGTGCAGTCTTCATTTCCGTGCGGATGTCAGCACCCTTCTGGATGACGTTCGTGATTGCAACTGTGATAGCAGATCTGATGTCGTTGTAGTATGAACCGAAGTCACATGCAGGAACGCCTTCAGCATACTCTACGATGTCAGCGTAGACCTTCTGGCCTGCATAGTATTCGACTTCATCCTGATATCTTTCGCTCTTTCCTGCCGGGATGTATGTCGTGATGACGCCGTTGGAGAGGAGGATGTTGTCATAGAGTTCGAGAGATGAGCCGAGTGTTGACTTCAGGAAGTCATAAGCGAGTTCCTTGTTCGAGCAGTTGGAGGATACATACCAGCTTGCTCCGCCGGAATTGGAGTAGTTCGTAGCACCTTCGACGCCGTCGAGTGACGGAAGAGGACATACGGCCCACTTGCCGCTCTGGTCTTCAGCAGCCTGGATGGATGAGAGAATCCAGTTGCCCTGGATGAGGCCGACAGCCTTGCCTGTGTTGAAGGAAGCGATGTACTGATCCCAGTCTGTGTAGTCTGTCATGAGACCTTCGTTGATGAGACGTGCATAGATTTCCATTGCCTTGTAGAGAACTTCGTTGTTCTCGAGGTTGATCTTGCCGTCTACGTACGGGCTTGCTCCTGCGGACTGGAGAATCATGAGTACGATTTCACTTCCGCCGCTTGTCGTGAGCATGTCGATACCTGTTGCATCCTTTACTTTGTGAGCGTTGACAAAGAACTGATCCCATGTGATGTTGGTGAAGTCTTCAACTGTGAGACCTGCCTCGGCGATGAGGTCTGTGCGGATAGGCATGATGACTGCGCCGTTGTCGAACGGAAGACCGTACTGGCTGCCGTTTGACGAACCTACAGCAACCTTGCCGTTTGCAAAGTCGGAGAAGTTGATTCCGCTCTCATCAAGTGATGTGAAGAGTCCGGGGTAGTTCGTGAGCATCTTCTGTGCGGAGTTGTCCTGCATGAGGAAGATGTCGGGGAGAGTCGAATAGTCGCCTGCTCCGTCAGCTGTGATGAGCTTGACTTCGATATCTGTATAGACGTTTTCGACGATCTCGAGTTTGAAGTCCGGATGATCAATCTGGTAGATTCTTTCAGCTTCCAGAAGAGCCGGGATATTGAAGTTCTTGTCCCATGCCCAGACTGTGAGTGTGTTTGATTCTGCTTCGTTCTTCTCCGCTGCAGCCTGTGCAAAGAGAGAAAGGGAAAGACAGAGTACGAGCATGATTGTGATAATCTTTTTCATAGAATTCCTCCCGAGAGCATGTGCCCTCATGATTCCATCGTAAGCGACGGGACGCACAAAACCATCATTTTCTTGCTCTTTGTTTTATTTTTCTTGCTTATTGAAGCCCGGACACTATAATGATTGCATGAGCAATTTCAGGATTGAATTTTCATCGGAGAAAACGAGGCAGCTGCCTCAGCTTCTCTATTTCAGCTACTCGAAGTACGAGAAGGACTGGGTGAGCCTCATGCACTGTCATACCTTTACTGAATTCATGTACATAGAAAAGGGGGAGGGGGAGATTGTCACCCAGTCTGCATCCTTCAGTGTAAGGCGGTCTGATTTCGTTGTCGTTCCTCCCGGTTTCCATCACACCGAGAAGTCAAGCACCAAGGATATGATGGAGTATTTTGTCCTCGGGGTCTCCAATATCGCGCTCAAGGATTATGCGGCGGGAGATGAATACAATCCAGTTTTCCCGCTCGGCCGTTACGAAGCGAAAATCGGAGAGGAGATGAGAAGGCTCTTCAATGTCCTATCGAAAACCGAAGCGGGCTATGATGTTGAGGCTGCATCGGTCTTCCTCTCAATGATGGCGCTTCTCTTACGTCTTCCGTCATCACCGATTCTCCTCTGTGAAACAGATTCCGGAGGACACAGGATGATGGAGATAAGGGATTACATAGACACCCATTATATGGAACCTCTGACACTGGATGATCTTGCAGAGCGTTTTCATCTGTCGAAATTCCATCTTGTTAGGAAATTCACCGAGAGCTGCGGGATATCACCGAAGGCGTATCTGGAAAAGAGAAGAATGAGGGAAGCCGGATACCTCCTCTCCACAACCGAGCTCAGTGTTACAGAGATAGCTTCAACTCTCGGCTTCTCCTCCTCTTCGTACTTCACGCAGCGTTTCCGCATCTCGAAGGGGATGACACCCGTCGAATACAGGAAAAACGCGGCGGAGCGTTAATTTCCGATTCTTTTCTGTCTGTTACCAGAGAGGTCAAGGTCGCGGCCGAACGAGGATCCGGAGTCAAAACTGCCGCGGTCGACGTTCACGTTCGTGCGTCCCTTTCTGAGATAGGAATCCCTGAACGCGATGCGTTTTGCCTTTTCCTCTGTCTCGTGCTTTATGGACTTTACAAGTGCGGTGTCCTTCCCTCCTGAGGTCTTCTTCTTTATCGCATCGTAGGCTCCTATCATGAAGCTGTCCTTCGATACCTTCTTTCCGCTCTTTCTAAGCCTTCCGACCTCTTCCTCGAGTGCCGACATGAGATAGTCGAAGAGATAGAGTGCGCTTTCGCACTGCTCGAGTGAGCCGTAGGCCGTGAGGGCTACGGAGCCTCCCTTGTGGTTCTTCACGAAGAAGACACCCGTGTTGTCCCCGACTATCAGCGATATGTAGATGATGTATGCGGAGATGCGGCCCTTCTCGTAGACGTCGACATAGTAGATCTTCTCCTCCCCGTCACTATCTTTTTCCTCGAGGGATGCCTTCTTTATGAGTTCCCTTGCCTTCTCGAGTGCGACGAGTGCCTCGTTCTCGAAGGACGAGGAGGAGAGAGCGAGAAGCTTGTCGAGCTTCTCCCTTGCCTTCGCCTTCAGCGTGACGTC
>CAZKIT010000157.1:0-4376 GCA_964552905.1 uncultured Spirochaetaceae bacterium | reverse complement strand
TAGACGAAAGCTGGCTGACCGGCAGCTGGAGCTATACTAGCTATTACTCCTTTGTATTCGATATTGATGAAAACGGAAGAAAAACCGTAACGTTCATCTGCCTGGGAGATACGTATAAAGAAGCTACCGGAACATGGGACTACGTCGACGGAACACTTACCATGTCATTGAACGGCAGCGTTGCACTCGAGCTTGCAGGTATCAAAGGCGAATCTTCGATTCCTTCGTACGAAGACATCTCAAGCATGAGATGTGCAAAATTCATATATCATTATGCGAACGATGATTCACATGTTCCGAGCTATAAGCTCTATGAATCTCAATCCGATTCATCATCCATAACCTGCACCGGAGGACATGACAACTGGGGTGAAACACTGACAGTCACTCCGGACAGTTTCCTCGATATAAGGAAATGCGCATATAACGGCGTAAAGGTTGCAGAGCTGAAAGTCGAAGGGACATCAGACAGCGTTAAAGCAGATCTGGAATTCTCGCTTCTCATCCCCTACTCGGCCGACACTCTTGTGATAGAAGGGCTCTACGGAGACTACTATCAGGATGTGGTTCTTACAAAAGTCAAATGAAATCCTATCCCCCTGTTAACGACAGGGGGATGATTGTCAAGGTTTGAGACAGGTCAGAGGGACAACGTATACCCCGTCTTCTCGGCGGTATGCATTCTTGCCGGCTCCTACTATTACCATCTTGAAAGAAGGAGGATTCATTCTCGTGATATCCAGCTTGGCTTCCACCCTTTCAAGTGATTTGACGCCACTTTCGACAAAATATCCGTCACCGAGTTTAACTTCGATCAGGCCGTACCTGCCGTCATGAAGATGTAAAACTGCATCGCATTCGTCATTATCTCTGTCTCTGTAGTGATAAACTTCACCGTCGATGCTTTCTGCATAAACTCTAAGATCTCGCATCACAAGATTTTCAAAAAGAAAGCCCATCGTTTCCAGATCATTGATGAGATCCTCAGGACCAAGTCGTCTGACGGCTACTGCAATTGATGGATCAACGAAATATCTTGTATCTGTATTTCTGGTAACTGTTTTTCTTCGAAGTTTGGGGCTCCAGCATTCCGCATCCTCAATAAGAAATATCGTCTTGAGAGCATTTATATACTTGTAGACAGTCGTGATTCCAAGAGTATCAAGTTCATTCTTCGCTATATCCCTGCGTATTTCCTCGTACTTCACCTGGGTTCCGATGTTCCTTGCATATGATATGAGAAGAGCACGTGTAATTGTCTTGTCTGTTACAAATCCAAGTGCCTTATCGAGATCAGTTTCAATTATACCATCGACATAATCGCGAGAAACTTCAAGCGCATCATCCTCATCCTGACCAATAGTCTCAGGCCATCCTCCTCTGGATATTAGATATGCAATCCTTCTCAGGTCTGTATCTGTCTCTGAGAATACATTACAATCTCCTGAAAACAGATCAGAAATCGAAACTGTTCCTGAGGAGTCTCCTGATTCATAGAGCGTCATCGGCCTCATTTTCATCCGGGTTATTCTTCCAACCCCTGAATGACTGTATTGACTTTTGTCCACAGGTGTAGCAGAGCCGGTCAGGATAAACTGTCCTTTCTCCCCTCTTTTGTCGACTTCTGTTCTTACCCGATCCCATAGAGAAGGAACAAGCTGCCACTCATCAATAAGTACAGGTGTTTCCTTTTTGAGGAGATTAACAGGATCAAGAACAGCAAGCATCTTATTATTTTCTTCAGTCATATCGATAAGACTGCCGGATACCTGTCTAGCCGTGGTAGTCTTGCCTATCCATTTTGCGCCTTGAATCAGAACCGCTCCTTTGAGTCTTAATTTCTTTTTCAATATACCGTCTGCTATACGTTCCCTGTATTTCACCATATTTATACACCTGAATAAATTATCGTCAACAGAATCCATTCTGTCAATTCAAAAGATAGACTTTGACAGATTTTCGAGATAGACTTTGACAGATTTTCGAGATAGACTTTGACAGATTTTCGAGATAGACTTTGGCAGATTTTCAAGATAGACTTTGGCAGATTTTCAAGATAGACTTTGACAATTTCACGATTAACGCCGATTTAACACACCTGATATTGTCTCTTAACCGCGTACTGCTATTCTTCAATCAGATTCAGGAGATAACATTATGAAGAGAAGCAGAGATTATGAAAACAGAAGAGACATTGCTATCTCAATGGGAGTATCTCTGGGAATCCTCATCGGAACTGCTATCGGCGCATTCACAAACAACGTGAGCCTCTGGATGTCGCTTGGTTCCCTGATAGGAGTATGTATCGGAACATGTTTCGGTGTTCATGAAGAGAAGAGAGAAGATAAGGTCCGCTAGACGGCTGACCATTCCTTATAAGACTTCAGACACGAACAGTTCACGATATGAACTTTTTCTCCTGACCCCTGTAACAGAGAGTCGCGTCTTCACAGGTAAATGTGTTGATTTTCATTTAACAACGCGTCCTTTTGTTGTAAACTTTCATTATGATTCAGTATAACTATACACCTGCGGACAATCTCGATTCCGCACTGGACAATCTGTACACAATCATCACGCTGCTGAGGTCTCCCGAGGGATGTCCATGGGACAGAATCCAGACGAACCAGACAGCAACGGAAAGTCTTATTGACGAAAGCTACGAGTACCTCGACGGAGTTCTCAAGGAAGATACTGCTTCCTGCAGAGAGGAAATCGGAGATGTCATGATCAACGTCTTCATGAATCTGAGACTCCATGAGGAAAAAGGAGACTTCAAGCCGTATGAAGCGGTGAACGATGTGTGCGAGAAACTCATCAGGCGTCATCCTCATGTATTCGGAACAGAGCATGTCGACACAGCAGGCGAAGTTCTGACGCTCTGGAACAGCGTCAAGGAAAATGTCGAAGGTCATAAGGACAGGAGCGAGGATTTCTTCTCTCATATACCCTCTTCCCTTCCGCCTCTCATGAATGCATACGAGATCCAGAAAAAGCTGAAGAAGGTCGGCTTCGACTGGGATAATGTCGGCGGTGTAATCGACAAGGTGAAGGAAGAACTGGGTGAAGTCGAAGAAGCCGTGAAGGAAGGCGACAGGAATCATATTGAGGAGGAAATCGGAGACCTGCTCTTCAGCGTCGTCAATCTCTCGAGATTCCTCAAGATAAGACCGAATACCGCTCTCTTCAGATGCAATGACAAGGTGAAATCACGCTTCCAGAAGCTTTTCAATCTTGCCTCGGAGAAAGGCATTCCCCTCGACAAGGACCATGTAAAGGAAATGAACGAGCTATGGGACAGCATCAAGGAGGACGAGAAGAATGATCAGGCGTAAGGGACAGCTCTACTGGGATGACGGGGAGGTGACTCTTACTGAAGAAATGTTCACTCCGATGCTGGATGAGGAGAAGAACGGAAAGCGCTACTACAATGCCGTCGCTCACTTCTCCGCACTGAGGAGTATGATTGCCCCGGATGTTCTCAAGGACTTCCAGTGGATAAAGATGGAATACACGGTCCCCTATTTCGTCGACCTTGCATTCCGCTGCCGCAACAGGGTTTTCGGAGTGATGTTCGCTTCTGTCGGCAGAGACGGTATTCTCGATTGTCAGTCAGGCTGGGACGAAAGATATTCGCTCTGCGAGAAGAATGACATAACGCCCTGTCTCCTTCCCTTCGATAAGGATGATAATGTTCTCCCTCTTGTCAGTGACAAGTTCAACCTCGTTAACGCCAAGAGATACAGGGAGGAAGGAATAATCGAAGCAGTTGCTCCCGAGCTTGTCGCTACAGGTGATTTCAGGGAATGCTCCGGGTGGGAACTCGAGAACATGGCAGTAATGGCCATTGTCGAGAATCTCCATGACAAGGAGAAGATCGACCAGATACTCTACCAGACCTATCCGGGGGTATATCCGAATATCTATTGGATAGACAAGAACAACGCTTTCAACTGGATGCTCATAAAGTTCGTAAAGGAAAGGGACCTCAAACCCGAGATGCCTCAGGCGATGCTTGAAAAAATCGAGGGAAACAACGGCTACGGTCACTACGGTCTCTGCGAGATATCGAATCCGTATGCGCCGAACGTGTATCCGAGGGGCCAGGCATTCGACCTCAAATTCGAAATCATGGATTTATGACAGACAGCGGCACCCGGGGGTGCCACTGTTTTCATTGAGAACCAGAAAGACGTCAATCATAAAGACAAACTTAACGAAGTCCCGTGTTTTTGCTCTATGACGTTTTGTCCCGAATTCTGCAGACAGGACGACAAATGGCACCCGGAGGTGCCATCAATATTAAAAACCAGGTTTCCGATAAGCCGAGTTCTGTTTATGTAATCATCTATCTAGGAACGGGATTACTCCCGTCC
>CAZKIT010000156.1:0-4409 GCA_964552905.1 uncultured Spirochaetaceae bacterium | reverse complement strand
CGATGGAATTGAGGAAGAGCATGACGAAGTCGTACTTGAAGTAGTTGCTGAAGAAAGAGAGTCTGGCATAGTCGCTGAACGTGTGGTCATCGACGAGAAGACTGCTGAAGTATGCGTTTCCGAGCTCGAGTCTGTCGCGGCTCACGGAGAAATTCCACTTCTCACCTCCGAACGAGAAGACACAGCGACGCGGCCAGATGAACGAGAAGTGGGTTGTGTCGAAGAAGATGTTCGTCATGAATGTGGAGGCGAACTGGTTCGAGCGGCTGATGAAATAGAGATCTGGGCTGCTCAGCTTGTATGAGCCGACGTAGCCGTCAGAGGAGAGTCTGCCGCCCTCCGATGTGCTGTAGTGTGTGAAGGTGTCGAGTCTGTCCACACGGTTATGTCTGAAATGGAGGTCGCTTGTCGTGTAGAAGCCGTCTCCTGAAGTCAGCTCGACGAGGAGCCTCAGAAACGATTTTCTCTCGTCGTAGGTTCTCTCCCAGTCGTACTCCGTCGTGAAATCGTCGCCGTTTGTATGTGCGTACATCTCCGCCGTCGTTTCGAAACCGACATTGACTCCGAGGTCTTCCCCCCAGTTCCATCTGAGGCCGCTGTTGATCTTGTCCTCTATCTTTCTGTAGAGCTCCATGCCGTATTCACCGAGCGATGTGACATCGACTCTTTCCAGCATCATCCTCACTTCAGCTTCCGACCAGGGTCTCTTCGTTGAAGGACGGACGAGAAAAGCTTCTGAGTAGAGAGCATCCATATCTTCATAGACGGAGTCCTCCGGGTCGAATACGATCGCATTGTTGGTATATGCCGTAACCGAAAACAGAGCAAATACAAGAATCAAAAGCAATATGACATGTTTCTTCATTTGTTTTCCCTCACTCATTAGTAGACCACAGTGTAAGGCAATTGGCAAGGAAGAGAGGGAACAAAATCAGTCATGTGTACGGTTTTTGTTGACATGTTTCGAGATGGGCTCTTATGCTTGAATACGGGGTTGAATGACCGCCAACAATAACAAGGGGTTATAACAATGAAGAAAACAATCATCATTCTGCTTTGCATTCTGCTCTCGCTGACATCGCTTGCAGCCTATACGAACCAGCAGAGGATAATCAGTGTCGATTCTCCGGCCTACAAGGCGATGGAGAACCTCTACATCCTCGCGGGAAAGAGCCTTCCGTCCTCATCCGGTCCCTGGAGCGAGAACGAGATGACGCTCATGCTGGAGAAAATCGACCGCTCGTCACTTGGCGGGGCGGGACAGGAACTCTATGACTACACGGAGAGTCTCGTGGTATCTGAACCGAAGATGCAGTACGGCGACAACTATGCCATGTCCTTCGGTCTCGAGACGAATCTCGAGGGCTATCTTCACACCGACAAGGAGCACACAGTTGACGAAGACGACTGGTTCCACGGCTTCACATCCCGTAAGCCTTTCCTGAATGTGACATTCGAATCATGGCCGGGAAACAATTTCTACGGCTACTTCGAACTTACGATGCAGCATAACTACGGCTATGACGTAGGACTCGTCAACGGCAGTAACAACGCCCTCTACAACAACACGTTCAATTTCAATATCCCGTTCGTGAATGCTCTTGTATTCTCGATGCCTTCGAACGGAGGTGCTTTCGCAGACTTCGACTGGACATTCCCGTACAAGGCTCTCGTGTCCGTCGGAGGAAACCACTGGAACTTCACGGCAGGACGCGACAGGCTCAGCTGGGGAAGCGGAGAGACGGGTAACCTGATGCTCTCTTCCTCATTCCCGAAGCAGACATTCGCACGCTTCAACACGTACTACAATGCTTTCAAGTATTCGATTGTTGCGGCAGTCTATCCGGGGATAGATTCGAAGGCTGACAGCCAGTTCGAGAGCATGGACGGCTGGAAGGCGCTCATCACGCACCGCCTCGAGTTCAATCTCTTCTGGGATAAGGTAAGTCTTGTCGTCAACGAAGCCTGCATGTACTGGTCGACTTCCGACCAGCAGTTCTCGATTGCACAGATCAATCCGTTCGGCTTCATGCATAACGAGTACGTTGCACGTAACGGCAACTCGCTTCTCGTATTCGAGGCGAACTATACGCCGATCAAGGGTGTGAACGTCTACGGACAGTTTGCCGTTGACGAGTTCTCCGGCCCCGGAGAGGGAAGGACCAACCCTGCGGCATTCGGTGTTCTTGCCGGCGCAAAGGGAACAATGACACTCGGCAGCGGTATCCTCTACGGAAGCTTCGAGTTCGCGAAGACGGATCCGTTCCTCTATATCAGAGGTCAGCACTACGAGTATGACAAAAAGAGCTCCGGTTACGGATACGATGCGAAGCTCAGGATAATCTCCGCCAACAGAATGACCGTGCAGAGCAAGTTCGTCACATACAAATACGGCAACGACGTCATCCTCTTCGACGGAAAAATCAACTACGAAGTCCCGGGAACATTCAAGGTAGGATTCGAGGCGATGTTCATGGAGCACGGTTCGATGAACGTGTCATCAAGATGGGGAATGTACCAGGGAAAGTACGAGAATGCTCCGGACGTGAAGACCCTCACGACCTTCAATCCCTTCGACCCCGCAGACTATGATCCTGAAACGGGAAAGATACTGCAGGAACATGCAATCGAGAAGTCTGTCATCCTCTCTCTCACGGGCGAGTACGATATACTGTCGAACCTCAGTGTTTACGCCGTCGCCGACTGTCTCATCGTGAAGAACAAGGGAAATGCGGACGGTGTCAATTCGACAGACTTCCAGTTCACCTTCGGAGTCGGCTACTCGCTCTGATTAACTGAACTCTATCTCAGTCGTCCGCTCTTAACCGGGTGGACGATTTTCATTTCATTGATGATAATACCCACGTATGTACAGATATTATCTTCTTGCCGTCCTCACCCAGGTTGCAATCGCAGCCTATGCTCCCTATATCCAGATAATCCTCCGCAACAAGGGATACTCGTACTCCCTTGTCGGCGTCATAATCGCAGTCGGGCAGGCTGCTGCCATATTAGGGCCTCTCGTCATATCATCGCTGACGGACAGGACGGGAAGGACGAAGCCTTTTCTCGTGCTCTCGGCTTTATGTGCACTTCTTCTCGGAATCCCGTTCTACCTTTCGTCATCGGTTGCAGTGGTTGTTATTTCGATTTTCCTTCTCGATGCCTTTTTCTGGTCGCTCAATCCTCTCTCTGACGGATTCCTGACGAGGAAGCTGAGGGGGGCGAAGACAGGCTACGGAACACTCCGGGCATGCGGAACGTTCGGCTACATGACTGCGCTCACGCTCTTTGCTCTCACGGGCTTTCCCGACGAGAGCAGCAACTCCTCGATCCTCATATGCTTCTCTATCTTCGTCCTTCTCTTCATCGCCGCAGCACTTCTCCAGAAGGATGACAGAAGGGAGAGAGGAAAGGGAAAGGGGAAGTTCTTCTCCTTCTCATGGTTCAGCTCCTCCTTCTATATCTTCATGATGATAGTCGCCTTCACACGGGTGGGACAGTCGGTGGTCGAGAAGCTTCTTGCATCCTACATGACGGAGCACCTGGGGCTCGGAAGTTATTTCTCGCTTTTCATTGCCATCGGGGCATTATGTGAATTCCTGTGCATGCTTCTTTTCGGGCGTCTCCTCAGAAAGAACAGGGTGACGCCGGCATTCCTTCTCTTTATCTCGGCACTCGGCCTGACGGTGAGACTCCTTCTTTACCTCATTCCGTCAATCTGGGTGTTCGCACTTGCCCAGACACTCCACGGCCTCACGTTCGGGGCTTTGCATGTCGCCGCAACGACATATACCGCACGCACCGTATCGAGCGAGCACTATGAGATGGGCATGTCCATATACTGGGCGGTTGCGACTAATCTTCCCGAACTCTTCGGATCCCTTTTCGGAGGTTTCGTGATAGACAGATGGGGCTATCCGACGCTCTTTGTCTCGTATGCGGTCTTCCCGTTCATTGCCGCCGTGCTCTGCATTCTTCTCAGGAAGCGGATATCCCGGACATCCTCCGTTTGAGCTTCCTGAAGTAGATGAGGTAGCTTATTGTGATGAGGACACTGCATAAGAGCCATCCGAAGGGATAGCCCATGGCGATGGGGAGTATTGTATTCGAGATGTAGTTCTTCATCACATAGAGATAGGCCTGACGCGCGAACACGAAGGAGAATAGCATGATTACCATCGGAACCTGGCTCTTTCCCGCACCTCTGAGAGATGAACCGTATACCTGGTTGAAGGTGCACAGGAGATAGAACGGTGACAGAGTCTGCAGAAAGAGCGTTCCGTATTTCACGACTTCGCCTTCCTCTGCGGAGATGAAGAATTCCACGACCCTGGGAGCGAATGTGATTACGGGGCCGATGAGGATTGCCGTCGATATGAGACCCAGGAGAAGGGCCCTGTTCGCAC
>CAZKIT010000155.1:0-4453 GCA_964552905.1 uncultured Spirochaetaceae bacterium | reverse complement strand
ATCGGTGTCAAGAATTCCAGCATGCCGACCCAGGACATCCAGATGTTCAAGGCCGAAGGGAAGAAGGGCGGAAGGGAGTTCGTCGTCTTCAACGGTCCTGACGAGCAGCTTGTCTCCGGTCTTGCAATCGGAGCCGACGGCGGCATCGGCGGAACATATGCGGTAATGCCGGAGCTCTACAATGCCATCTTCTCGCTTGTCAGGACGGGAGACATCCCGAGGGCAAGGGAAATCCAGAACGAGGCGGATTCAATCATATATGCCCTCTGCGAAGCGAAGGGCAACCTCTACGCTACGATGAAGGAGGTCCTGAAGAAGAGAACAGGTCTTGATCTCGGCGGCGTCAGAGCTCCGCTCTATCCGTACTCCGACCAGGACAAGGCTGTAGTAGACAGGTGTGCAGGGATGATAGACGAGGCTGTCAGCAGACTCTGACCTTGAATACGGCTTTCTTCACACGGCCGGGGGCCGGGGTTACACAGCGCCCGGGGGAGTGAGCTTCTTCGGGCATCGTGATGCAGTACTGGCCGCTTCTGATTATGTGCTCTTCGCCGTCCGGACAGGAACCGAGCATTATGTCCTTCTCCTCACTGTAGGGTGTTTCGATGTTCATGGTGTTCACAGGTGCTGTGATAATCTTCTCTTCACCCCTGATCACATAGTGTATATCTGCATAGATGCGGTGAGCTTCGAAGGAGTTCGTCTCCTTCGTCGTGAAGGAGGAGACGGAGACAGAGATGTCACTGTCGATTACGGTCTTTCCTTCCGGAAGAAGCTCCATGTTGTGCGAATACATCCAGTCGATTGCCCTGTGGAGATTACTGAGTTTCATATAGTCATTCATCATATTGTTTCCTCCCGCTTTCAGAGAGTATGTTATCATAGAAGGAGAATAAAGCAATGAGTAATGTTTTCGATAAGATAAAGGGAAGTTTAATTGTATCGTGTCAGGCTCTCCCCGATGAGCCTCTTCACTCTTCATTCATCATGGGAAGAATGGCCCTTGCGGCCAAAGAGGGCGGCGCAAAGGGAATCAGGGCCAACACGAAGGAAGACATCGCGGAAATCAGGAAGAACGTCGATCTCCCGATAATAGGAATCGTCAAGCGTGACTATCCTGACAGCGGGATTTACATCACACCGACGATGAAGGAGATAGAAGAACTCCTGGAGGTGAAGCCGGAAATCATCGCACTCGATGCAACCGACAGGCTCCGCCCCGAGGGAAAGACTCTCAGGGAGTTCTACGAGGAAGTGAGAGCGGCACACCCCGGTCTCATCCTCATGGCGGACTGCTCGACAGTCGAGGAGTGTCTCTATGCAGATTCTCTCGGCTTCGACATCATCGCTCCGACGATGGTGGGTTATACTCCGGAGAGCAAGGGCATGAAGATTGCCGAGGATGATTTCAGAATCCTGAGAGATATCCTGAAGGGTGTTAGGCATCCCGTCATCTGCGAAGGCAACATCGACTCCCCGGAGAAGGCAAGACATGTCCTCGACCTCGGATCCTTTGCCGTAGTCGTCGGATCGTCAATCACAAGACCGCAGCTCATCACAAGAAAATATACGGCAGCCATCGAGGCGTAAGATGAAATACTTTGCTTCCCTCGACATAGGCGGAACAGCAGTGAAGTACGGCGTCGTATCTTCAGAGGGCGTCATTCTCACTCCCGGGGAGATGCCGACAGAGGCTGCAAAGGGCCCCGATGTATGGATGAAGAATGTCGTCTCGAGAGTTGAGGAGATGAAGAAGGAGTACACTCTTTCGGGTATATGCGTGTCATCCACCGCGATGATTGATTCCGAGCGCGGCCGTGTCTTCTTCTCCCTTCCCCAGGTTCCGTCCTATACGGGATTCGAAGTGAAGAGATACCTCGAGGAGCACTGCGGCCTCACGACGGAAGTCGAGAACGACGTCAACTGTGTCGCCCTTGCCGAGAGCATCTCGGGTGCGGGAAAGGGATACGACTCCGTTCTCTCCCTTGCCGTGGGCACGGGAATCGGAGGAGGCTTCACAGAAAAGGGAAGGCTCCTCAGGGGCCACACGTTCTCCGCATGCGAAGTCGGATACATAAAGGTTCACGGCGGCACTCTCGAGAGCATGGGTGCCACAAGCGCACTATGCCGCAGAGTCGAAAGAAGCAAGAATGATCCTGTCTTCTCCTGGAACGGGAGGATGGTCATAGCCTCAGCGGAGAAGGGCGACGGGGACTGTCTCGAGGCGCTCGACACCATGACAACGTCCATAGCCGACGGCCTCGTGACGCTTTCGTACATCCTCAACCCTGCTGTAATCGTGCTCGGGGGCGGTATAATGAAGAACTCATTCCTCGTTGATGAAATAAGAGAGAAGTACAGAAAAATCATCAACCCGCTTATCGGGAATGCGACAGAAATCGTGAAGGCGAAGTACGACAACGAGGCGGGGCTTCTCGGAGCCTTTTACCACTACAGGGAAAAACATCCGGAGGAAATAGAATGAAGAAGAGAATCCTGTGCTTCGGCGATTCCAACACCTGGGGCTATATCCCCGGGAACGCCGGAAGATACGACGAGAACACGAGGTGGACATGCCTTCTCGAAAGGAAACTCGGCGACAGTTATGATGTCGTAGAGGAGGGAATGACGGGACGCACCACGGTCTTCGATACCGGATTCGACGACTACCAGAACGGGAAGAAGGCCCTGGGCTTCGTTCTGAAATCCCAGCTTCCTCTTGATGCTGCTGTCATAATGCTCGGCACCAATGACATCTGCGACCATCATATGTCACGTATCGAGCTCGGACTGGGTGAAATCGTGAGGATAGTGAAGAACGCCAACACGATCTTCCGCCTCAAGACTCCTGTATTCCCCCATGGAGCGAAGATTCTTCTCATATCTCCTCTTCCATTCGGAAAGGCATGCGGTCTCCCGGGGGACATGATAGAGGAGAGCAGACTCTTTCCCGGGATGACACGGCGTGTCGCGGAAAACACGGGTGTCAGCTTCCTCGACCCCTCACCGTTCATCACTCCTTCTGACACCGACGGCATACATTTCACGGCGGAGAGTCACGGTGTGCTTGCAGATTTAGTCCATAAGGCACTCGTGGAGATGAACATCTGATGGATTTCTTCAATCCCGAGCATCAGCCCTGGAAGGCACTTGGAAAGGCTGTCGATTTCGTCGGCCTCTCGCTCTGCTGTGTATTCTGCTCGCTCGGCATCGTGACGCTGGGTCCTGCGCTTACTGCGCTCTACACCTCCGTCGTGAAGGAATTCCGCTACGGCGACAATACTCCCTTCCGCGAATTCTTCAGGGTATTCAGGAAAGAGCTGAAGACGGGAATGATTCTTACTCTCATCTGCATTCCGGTAATCCTTCTCGTCGTTTACGGATATGCGGTGATGAAGGCCAATTCGTC
Organism: uncultured Spirochaetaceae bacterium; assembly: GCA_964552905.1. Classification (GTDB taxonomy): domain Bacteria; phylum Spirochaetota; class Spirochaetia; order Sphaerochaetales; family Sphaerochaetaceae; genus Ornithospirochaeta. Next base: position 1,044 of record CAZKIT010000155.1, on the reverse strand, counting down.
AGACCGGACCGGGGCCTTCATGTTCACATTCTATTATGTCCTTCTGATCCTTCCTGCAGGAACGATACTCAATCTCTTTCCTCTTCTCGGAAGATTCGAATTCTCGGTGAAGGACTACATAAAGACGTCATTCACTCTTACGATAGCCCATCTTCCCTCAACCCTCATTCTGGTGCTTCTCTCTCTCGAGCTCACTCTCTGGACGCTCGAGTACTGGTCACCTGCGTTCATCACACCCGCACTCTGGGCGCTTCTGTCGTCTTTCTTTCTCGAGAACAACTATAAGAAGCACCTCTCCGAGGAGGAGTGCGCGAAGCTCGAGGGTATTACAGTCGAGGAATACCGTCTGAAGGAAGAGGAGAGGAAAAAGGTGAGAGGCTTCTTCAGACGGAAGAAGTAGCCTCCCTTACTATCGGGAGAAGGAAGGATGACAGCATTCCGTGTCCCTTCCTCGTAAGGTGCATGCAGTCGGTACTGTTGAATTCGCACTCAGCGGCATCGAAGAATCTCACACCGTTACGTTCACACACGGCCTTATATAGAGGCGGGAGCTCCCGGCTCTTACGTACACAGTCCAAGCCCATCCACTCGACGTCGAAGACTTCCCTGAACTCTTCTCTTATCGGAGGGGGACAGACAACGAGGATGTTCGGCTTCCCGTCCTTCCAGCATTCTATCGTCTTCACCTTCCGGATGAGTCTTTCCATGCCACATGCGATGACAAGAGGGGAAGCGTTGAAGCGTTCCTTGGTATCATTGGTACCGAGCATGATTATGAGGAGGTCAACAGGTTCATGACTCATCAGAATGGGGTAGACGTGCGAGATGGCGTCCATACCCTCGTGCAGGGGGTCGGGAAAGACAGTCGTTCTTCCTCCCAGTCCCTCCTCGATTACAAGATAGTCGTCCCCGAGCGCCTTCGCTAGCCTCATCGTCCATCTTTCGTCCTCGTTGAAGCGGTCGCCGTGGTCGGCGTTGTCGCTCCTCTGGGCCGAATAACCGTGGGTATTGGAATCTCCTAAACAGACAATGTGCTTCTTCATA
>CAZKIT010000154.1:0-4480 GCA_964552905.1 uncultured Spirochaetaceae bacterium | reverse complement strand
ATTGTTAAGAGATAACTTTATAAATTTGTGTTGCAAAAAAAACATTTATTGGTTTATCCTTTGAAAGACAAAGAAGATGGAGGAGAAATCTATGAAGAAAACTCTTACAGTATTATTGATGGTATTGCTCTCTGCAATGCTTATCGTATCGTGCGACAACAAAACAAAGGAACCGAAGAACGAGACTCCGACCAGTTATACGGTATCATTCAACCTTGACGGCGGCACCGGTACAGGCTGCGACCCGCAGACGATTGATCCTGGTAAAACAGCCAATGAACCCGAAATTGGTCCGAAACTGAGGAATGCCGTATTCAAGTACTGGTCGGCAGACGGTACAAACGAATTCAACTTCGACACCGTTATAACAGCGGATACTACTCTTACTGCAATCTGGAAGACAACGTTTGAAGTTGGAGATACTGGCCCTGCCGGTGGAACAATTTTCTATGTTAACCCGAATTATGAAGCGGACAGTACGGATACAGCTAAAAACTGGAAGTATCTTGAAGCTGCGCCTGCTAATTTAGGAACAAAGAAATGGGGTTCGGATGGCGCGGACTATAACACTGATGGCGGTATGGGAAAAGGACAGAGCAACACAACTAAACTTGTGGACGCATTGGCAACAAACACTTCATTGTCCTTCCCTGCAGCCAAGGCATGCGCTGACTATTCGTATGGCGTCTATGACGACTGGTTCCTTCCGAGTATCGATGAACTGGGTAAAATGCAGGCTATCAAGGATAAATTAGGATTTAATAATCAGGAATGTTGCTGGTCGAGTACCGGACTCTACAGTAGTAGCAGCAGCAAGTATATGGCGAAAATCTGGGTCTTTTATGCGAGTACGTGGACAGCTGAGGAGCGCACCGATGATTACTATGTATGGCCGGTTCGTTCATTCGCTGAAGTGAAAACGTCCTCTGCCTCGTAGACAGCAGCATGTGCGTGCAATCCTTGCGTTCTGAATCTGACAAAGAATTATTCTTGTGAGCTCTCTGCTTCGGTGGAGGGCTTTCTTTTCTGTCACCTTCGACATCACAATTGTCGTTTAAAAGGAGTCGCGGAAATGACACTCAAGAAGTCCATTTCCTCCCTCATGAACTGAAGCAGCTTCACATGCTTATGACGCTTCTTTTCTCCATGAGCTTATCTGTTGTCATTGATAATGCGGGTGATTGTTCCATGTTATCATCTCAGGCGGTCTGTATTCCCGCTCTTCCGGCTGGGTGCTGTCAAGAATGCGGTAAGCATAATCATTCTGTCTGCTTCTCAGAATGAAGATACATCCGGTTTTCCAGGATTTTCTGGCGCTGATGAAGTAGTCGTGGGTAATGGCGTAGTTATGCACGATATTTCTCAGTACAGGACCGCTGTTGATTCTTCTGTCTGTTCTGGGCACACAAGAATGAAAGATCCGGAAGATAATACTCCCTGTCTCCATTCATCGTCTTTCTGATTTCATGTCAACCCGGTCACACCTGATCAGTGTTTTGCGTTCCTCGATTCCTTGATGTATTTTGCCGCAGTCTCGCCCCTGATCTTAACTTTCTGTTCAGATTATAAAATTATATGTTGTAAAAAAAACAGGTTCAATGTTACTATTCTTTCAAGAAAAATCTGGGATGGAAGGAGATAACTTATGAAGAAAATCCTCAGTATTTTGATGTTGGTATTGCTCTCTGCAATGCTTATCGTATCGTGTGACAACAAAACAAAGGAGCCGGAGGCTGTAACACTTGTATTCAGATTCCCCAAGAACGTCAGCTACGTATCGACTCTTACAGTCGCGGTGGGTGAGAAGTCCTACGACTTCACCTATTCCGAAGGTACGGAAGACGGCGACTATGTCGTATTCACGAAGGTAATCGAAGATGATGTCAAGGCCGGAACATATGATGTGAAGGTGACGACGAAGGAAGCTGACGGAACAGCCTGCGGCGGCGAATATAACAAGAAGGCGATGGATTTTGTCCAGGGCGTCAATACCGTTGAGGTCCCGCTTGATGATGTTTATGAATTTACGGCTCCGACTGCTACGATTGTTTCCGATACTGCAGCATTCTCCAGTGACGGAAAACTTACGGCAAGTGTTTACATAAGTAGTGGAGTGATAGGTACTCTTCATTATACTACTGACGGTACTCCTGCGACAAAAAAGAGCCCTGTTGTTTCATCAAATCCGATGACTCTCACCGGTGTTGAAAACGGAACGGTCATCAATGTCTACCGCGAATCGATTGACGACGACTGGACAACAGGTGAATATACTGCAACGCTTACTCTTGATATCGACGCAATCGGGCTCAAGGGACCTGCCGGAGGATGGGTTTTTTATGATATCGATGCTGACAATGATTCCGGAGATGCCGACGGACTGAATTCCGCTACTGCCGGCTGGAGATATCTTGAAGCGGCAGATGCCGATTTAAGCAATAAATACAAGTGGAGAGATGGTAGTCTCGAAGCGACCGGAGCTACAGGTACGGCAATCGGAACAGGAAAGAGTAACACTGAAAAGCTTTCAACTGATGCTTATCCCGCAGCCCAGGCATGCAGAGATTACGGCAATGGCACAGCGTTCGATGACTGGTTCCTTCCAAGTTATGAGGAAATCAAAGCAATGTATTCGACTCTGAAGAACCCGGACAAAGGCGGTACATGGGAGGAAGAGGTTTACTGGTCGAGTTCGGAGAAGAGCAGCGACTCCACTTACTTTTATAACCCATTTTTCGGACAGGGCTCCTCAGGACCGGGCAATACCAACTATGTGCGTCCATGCCGCAGCTTCTGATTGTTCTTCTTGTCTGTTTTATACGGCTCTCCGCTTCGGTGGAGAGCTTTCTTTTCGCTCCCTTGCCGGTGGTCTTTTTCGCTTCGAAGGAGCCGCTGATCCTTCTAGCGACGACATGGAATTGTTTTCTCCGGATCGTCAATTTCCCATGTACGGATGGCTCCTGGAAAGACGCTCATCAGAGCCTGTTCCGGCTTTCAGTTCCTTCCGGCAGTTTCCGTGAGTTTTATCGAAGCTGTTCCCAGAAGGAGGATAAGAACGGAAAGGAGGATGCAGAGAATCTGAGAAGAGGCAAAGCCCGATTTATCTATCACGAAGCCGAAGAGTGTGATGCCGAGAGAAGCAAAGAGGTTTCCTGACATCGTTATGTATCCGAATATCCTGGAGTAGTCCCTGTTGCCGAAGAGCTTTCTTACGAGCACCGGAAGCACGACCATCGTCAGCGCCATCGGAGCTCCCGATAGAAATGATCCGATAAAGATGAAGGCCTTCATCCTTCCGCAAAGAAGCGAGAAGTAGGAAAGAACGAGAAACAGGAATGTTGCCGCCAGCGCCTTTTTCTCTCCCTTCCTGTCCTGCACTATGCCGACTATGAACTTCAGTACGATATTCCCGATCATCGAGAATGATACCAGAACCGATGATACGGCGGCATCGTACCCCAGGCTTTCCCCGTAGCTGTTGAGCATCTGCGTATAGCATGTGAGAGCGCTTGCCGCGGCTGAGAAGACTATCATCAGGTAGAATGAGGGCATTCTCTTCGCCTGTGAGGCCGTGCAGCCTTCGCTTGTTTCTGTTCTCCTTTCTTCTCCCAGTGCTTTCTCGTTATCTCCCGGTCTGAGCTTTACCATGAAGGATGAAGGGAATACCATGAGAAGGAAAGAGAGGGCGAAGAACATGTATCCCGTGCGCCATCCGAAAGATCTGATGACTGAAGCGCCCAGGGGGTTGAAGAGCGCCCCCGTGATTCCCGGTGCCGCTCCTGCTATCCCGAGTGCAAGTCCCTTCTTCTCTAGAAACCAGTTGTTGATGAGAGTCGCCGTTGTTATTGAATAGAGAAAGGCGCCGCAGATGCCCTCCATTGCCGCCGCCAGATACCACTGCCAGACTTCGCTGAAGAACGCGCAAGCGAAGAGCAGCGCTGACATCAGGACGGAGCATGAAGCGAACATCACCTTGAGATTCACCCTGTTGAATATCCTCGAAACTAACGGAATCGAGGCGGAGCAGAAAACACCGTAAAAGACGCCGTAGAGCGTGAAGGCACTCAGGTCCAGCCCGAGGTCCGTACATATGGGAGTGAAGAAGATCCCCCTGCAGTTTACGACAAGTCCCAGTATTCCCGCCTGAATGAGGCAGCACCCTGCGGCGACTGTCCATGCTCTGTCCAGCTTTCTCATATCCGTATGATATCCTCTCTTTCCATTGTATGCATTATGAAAAAAGCGGGAGAAATAGAACCCGAGATTACCCTCAGCCTGGATTCTTTTCTATTCTCAGTGAACATTCCCGAGCTCGTGAAACGCAGCTTCGTATTCTCCATTTTCTGATTTTCTCCTGCTTTTCTTCAGCGACTCGGAGTGCTGCAGATTCTTATAAGTAAGAAGGAGACGGGACAGGACACCCTTCAGCAACTCCGATTATGTACACGCTGTAATTGTCCCCCCGAAAAACATGAAAAAA
>CAZKIT010000153.1:0-4536 GCA_964552905.1 uncultured Spirochaetaceae bacterium | reverse complement strand
ATGAACACCAGACAGAATAATGCTGTAAGTTTTTTCATTAGTTACTCCTTGTCGTTATATTTTCGGAAACAATACGATTCTCGTCAACACTTTTCTCTTTCTTTAAAAATCCTCAGAGCGTAGTTTTCTGCCCTGAATTTGACGTATTTCGAAATATGAGACGGTATACTTTTACGGATGCATAAAAGCGGGGTGTTTCCACCCCGTTGTCTATTCCGTGCGTCCGCTTTCCTGTGTCACCTTTCTTATGTGCTCTGCGAGCTGGGGTGAGAAAATTTCGTCGCTTTTTATTCTCCATTTCCAGTTGCCGCTGCCGAAGCCGGGTGTGTTGATTCTCGCTTCCTTTCCCATCCCCAGCCAGTCCTGCATCGGAACGACCATCAGGAACGATGAACTCTGCATACCGTATCTGATGACGGCCTCGGGGAGAAGGGAACTGTCGGTAACACCCAGCGTCTCCATTGCTTTCAGCACATAGGCGCTGTTGCTTTCGTCCTCACACCATCCCTTAAGCGTGATGTTGTCATGCGTTCCGGTGAAGCAGACGGAGTTGTACGGATAGTCCTTCGGGTCCCAGTTTCCGTTCTCCCTGGGATCGAATGCGAACTGAAGAACCTTCATTCCGGGCCATCCGGAGTCTTTCAGAAGCTCTATCACTTCATCGGTGAGGTAGCCAAGGTCCTCCGCCGTGAACCGGATTGAAGGGAAGGAGGAGTTGAGTGTGTCCGTAAAGCTTCTTCCGGGCCCCTTCACCCAGTGTCCGACTCTGGCCGTCTTTTCTCCGTATTTCACGCTGTAGTAGCTTTCGAGCCCTCTGAAGTGGTCGAAACGAAGCATGTCATAGAGTTTCGCCTGGGCTTCTATTCTCTTCTTCCACCAGGAGTAGCCGTCTTTTTTCATCCTCTCCCAGTCGTAGAGGGGATTACCCCAGAGCTGGCCGTCGGCGTTGAAATAGTCTGGCGGTACTCCGCTGACGGAGGTCGGGATGCAGTTCTCGTCGAGCTGGAAGAGTTCCGGATCCGCCCAGACATCCTGGCTGTCAGGAGCGACGTAGATTGGAATGTCTCCGATGATTCCTATTCCGTTTTCCCTGGCATAGGAGCGCAGTGCGTTCCACTGACGGAAGAAGAGGAACTGCACGAAGACGTGGTAATCGATTTCCTCTTTCAATTCGTCCCTGTAGAGAGAAAGCGTCTCCTCGTCTCTTGTAATAGCCTTCCTGTCGCTCCACTGTGTCAGGCCTTTCATTCCGAAATGCTTCTTGAGAGCGGAAAAGAGGGCCCAGTCCTCGATCCAGGCCGAGTTCTCCCGTCTGAAGTATTCGACTTCGCTTCTGTATCTGTCCCTTCCCCTTGTCCACGCTTCTCTCAGCACATCGGAGCGTGAAGAATAGACGGCGCCGTAATCGACTTCGTTCCTTCTTCTTCCCCAGCATCTGCCTATTATGTCGTTTTGTGACAGGAGACCGTCCTCCACGAGCATGTCGAGATCAATGAAGTAGGGATTTCCCGCAAATGACGAGAGCGACTGGTAGGGACTGTCTCCGTAGCTGGTAGGCCCGAGGGGGAGGATCTGCCAGTATTTCTGGCCGCTTCTCTTAAGAAAATCGATAAAGGAGTAGGCGCTCTTTCCCATTGTCCCTATTCCGTACGGAGAGGGAAGGGAGAAGAGGGGCATGAGTATGCCCGAATAACGTTTTTCCATAGGTTTAGTCTCTTCAGAATGCCGCCCGTCGTAGAGGGTGGCATCCTTTGTTATAGATATGTGAAGTGAATCAGCCCTTTACGGCTCCTGCCGCAACACCCTTGATGATGTGCTTCTGGCAGCAGATGTAGAAGATGATGACGGGGACGATTCCCATCAGAATCATTGCCATCGTTGCACCGAGGTCGACTCTGCCGTAGCTTCCCTGAAGATACTGGATCTGAATCGGGATTGTCTTGTACTTGTTGATGTCGAGCACGAGATACGGAAGGAGATAGTCATTCCACACCCACATTATCTCGAGAATCGAAACAGATATCAGTGTCGGCTTCATGACAGGAAGGACAATCGTGAAGAATGTTCTCACCGGACCGCATCCGTCGATTACCGCAGCTTCCTCCATCTCGATCGGGACGCTCTTTACAAAGCCCGCGAACATGAAGATTGCAAGTCCCGCACCGAATCCGAGGTAGATGATGGGAATGGTGTAGGGGGTGTTGAGCTTCAGTCTGTCAGCCGTGAAGGAGAGCGAGAACATGACCATCTGGAAAGGTACTATCATTGAAAATACACACAGATAGTAGATTATCCTCGATACAAGCGAGTTTATTCTCGATATGTACCACGCACTCATGCTCGTGCACAGTATTATGAGGGCCGTGGATGCCACCGTGATGAAGAGCGAGTAGAGGATGCACTTTATGTAAGGATAGTTGCCCGCTGTCATTCCGTTGATGAAGTTGCTCATTCCCGCCCATTCCTCTCCCGATGGGATACTGAACGTATCTGTCTTGACGAATGTATTGAGCTTGAAGGAATTGAGAAGCACAAGAAATACCGGGAATACCCATACGAGTGCTATTAGAGCGAACAGAACCGTAAGAAGGTTCAGTCTGGTTTTTTCACCTCTGAGTGTAGCCATTACTGCTGTACCTCCTTTTCCCTTGTGAACTTCAGCTGCAGGAGTCCTATCGCAGCCACGAGTATGAAGAAGATGACGGCCTTTGCCTGTGCAGTGCCTCTTGCGCTCTTTCCCGTCATCATGTAGGTCGAGTAGATGTTGAGGGCAAGCATCTCCGATGCCGAAACCTGTTCGCCGCCGACATAGCTGATCGGAAGGCCTCCGGTGAGGGCGAGGTTCTGGTCGAAGAGCTTGAAGCCGTTCGAGAGAGAGAGGAACGTGCAGATCGTGATGGACGACATGACATTCGGAATCGTGATGCGGATGAGCGTCTGCCATCTTGATGCGCCGTCGATTCTTGCGGCTTCCATCATGTCTTCCGGAATGGCCTGGAGACCTGCGATGTAGATTATCATCATGTAGCCGATCTGCTGCCAGCACATGAGGATTACAAGGCCCCAGAAGCCGAGCTTCTCATCCATGAGAATGGAGGTGCCGTACTTCGAGAGTATGCCGTCGAAGATCATGGACCAGATGTAGCTCAGGACGATTCCTCCGATGAGGTTCGGCATGAAGAAGACCGTTCTGAAGAGGTTCGAGCCCTTCATCTTCTGCGTCAGCGCAAGTGCGAAGGCGAATGCGAAGAGGTTGATGAGCACTACAGATACCACCGTATATAATGCAGTGTACCAGAATGCATGGATGAACGACGGGTCCGTGAGGGCCTTTATATAGTTACTGAATCCCACGAACTTCGTCTTCGTGATGATCGTGAATTGGCAGAATGAAAGGTATATACCCTGTATGAAGGGCCATATGAAGCCGATTGCGAAACATATGAGTGTCGGTCCCATGAAGAGCGGAAACCATTTCTTTATCGGCTTTTTGATGAGAGCCGAACTCAGTCCGCCCTCGGCTTTGTGTGCTTTTCCCGGTTTTGAAGCCATCTGTGAATCTCCCGTACGTGAAAGATCTGAATCGGTTGAGTGAAAGGAAAAGGGCGGGTAATGAGCCCGCCCTTCTCAAGATTGAGCTTAGTGAGTGTTCTTGTACTGTGTAGCCCAGCCCTGGACGAATGCTGTCTTTACATTCTCCCAGTTAGCATCGCTCTGTTCTGCATCGTAGATGTTCATTGCAGATACGAGTCCTGCTCTCCAGTCGTCGACATTCGGTGTGTAGTTGAATGCCCATGTCATGACATACTTGCCGCTGTTGCTGTAAGCGTTAGCTGCATCGAGGAAGACGTTTCCGCTTGCTGCTGCCTTCTTATAAGGAATAGCACCGAATGTAGAAGCGAGAGCCTTTGTGCCCTTCTCGGATGTGACCATCCAGACCATGAAGTCGATTGTTGCCTGGATATCTTCTTCGCTTGCGTTGCAGTTGACTGCCCAGCAGTTCTCTGTTCCGCATGCGAGGCCGGCATTCTCTTCGCCGTCAACACCGCAGTAGAGAGGAATCATCGTGAGAGTATCGGGGTCGAGGCCGTATGTGCCTGTGAGTGCACTGTATTCCCAGTTGCCGTTCTGATAGAAGACTGCCTTCTTTGTTCCGAATTCAGCTTCTGCATCGTAACCGCCTGTGGAAAGGGATGCGGGATCATATGCGCTGTTGTTGATGTAGAGATTCCAGATCTTCCTGTAGTTGTCAAGGTATGCACCTGTGAGTGTTGCAGGCTGAGGACCTGCTGTCCAGCCGTTGTCTCTTGCTTCGTAGTAGAGAGCGACGTTGGCAAGGTGACCGGAGAATCTCCAGGATGAGGAGGAATCCATTCCGCTTGATGTGAATGCATCGAATCCGAGTTCGGATGAGCGAGCGTGGATGTCTTCAGCGACAGCCTTGAGAGAATCGAAATCCTTGATGTCGTCGATTGAGTAGCCGGCCTGAGCAAGGAGTTCCTTGTTCACGATGATGCCGAAGCATTCGTAGCAGTA
>CAZKIT010000152.1:0-4561 GCA_964552905.1 uncultured Spirochaetaceae bacterium | reverse complement strand
TAGGGTGTCCACATACATTAACCCCAAGTCTTCTGCACTGCTTAAATCTAGGAGTAAAATTTCTTCCCATGATTTAGACCCTCCAGTTAGAACTTATGATTCATGTCGAAACTCGACTCATCCAATTTACTCCAAAGAAAATAAATATGTCAATTTCAAAGAGAGTATTTTTCGTGTTAAACATTCCTTATGCTGTTATAATGGCTGTATGAACAGAAAATCATGGCTTGCGCTAATTATCATCGGGCTCTCGGGGCAGATAGCCTGGACCATCGAGAACATGTATTTCAATACATTCATGTACCATACGATAACGACCGACCCGTCATACATCGCGGCGATGGTATCTTCGTCAGCGGTCGTCGCTACTCTCACGACGCTCATCATGGGAGCGCTGAGCGACAGAATCGGAAAGAGAAAGATATTCATCACCCTCGGTTACATCGTCTGGTCGTTCACTGTCCTTGCATTCGGCTTCATAAAGCCTTCGACTATGGTATCTGTAAATGCAGCCGCGACGATTGTCGTCGTCATGGACTGCATCATGACGTTCTTCGGAAGTACCGCCAATGATGCCGCATTCAATGCCTACATCACCGAAACGGTCGGAAAAGAGGACCGCACGAAGGTCGAAGCCGTTGTACAGGTTCTCCCCATGATATCGATGCTCTTCGTCTTCGGCGTAATGGACGGCTTCACGCAGAGGGGCGACTGGATGACCTTCTTTGCAGTGACTGCAGCAATCATGCTCGTTGCCGGAATTCTCTCATTCTTCCTCCTCGGAAAGGACAGATGCGTGAAAAGGGATGACGTGAAACTCCTCGACTCACTCCTCTTCGGCTTCAGAAAGAGCACGATACAGAACAACGCCGAACTCTACATAGCTCTCATCGCATATGCAGTAAATGCACTTGCGATGCAGGTATTCTTCCCCTACCTTATCATATACATGCAGACCTACCTCGGCTTTGCAGATACCTATGTCATCATCCTCGCTGTCGCTCTTGTAACAGCTTCCGCAGTCTGTGTCATCGGAGGCAAAGCCGTCGACAGAATCGGAAGGATAAAAAGCAGCATCCCGATGGTGGCACTCATGACTGCCGGCCTTGTAATGATGGCGGCGGCACGCTCATTCATCTTCACGATCATTGCAGGAACCGTGATGATGAGCGGTTATCTGCTCTCCACTTCCATCTTCTCGAGCATGGTCAGGGACTACACTCCACAGGGCAATGAGGGAGAGATACAGGGAATCAGAATGATCTTCCAGGTCATGCTCCCCATGATTATCGGACCATATATCGGAGCTCTTGCAATAAAGGGATCGAACCTGACCTATATGGAGCTCGGTGTCGAGAAGACCGTTCCGACTCCCCTGATCTTCATTCTTGCAGCCGTCGTCGAAGTCTTTACAGTAATTCCGGTCCTCATTCTGAGGAAAAGGAGGGAGGAGAGATGATTCCTCTTCCCGAATACCCCCGTCCGCAGCTTGAGAGGGAGGGAGACTGGCTCTGTCTCAACGGCGAATGGAAATATGAGATAACGGACACAGAAAACAGAATAATCAGAAAAGGAAATATCCTTGTCCCCTACTCTCCGGAGAGCAGCAGAAGCGGAGTGGGACACATCCTGATGCCGGGAGAAAAGCTCTTTTACGACAGGGATGTTGTCTGTCCTTTCCCGTTTGACAGGGAAAGGGAGGACATAGTACTCCACTTCGGGGCAGTCGACTACGAAGCGAAGGTCATCGTCGACGGAGATGACACCATGGTGCACAGGGGCGGCTATCTTCCGTTCTCCGTCACGCTTGACAGATCTTCGTTCCATCTTTCTCTCGTCGTCACGGATCCGACGGACACTGGCGAACAGGAAAGAGGAAAACAGAAGATAAAGAGAGGCGGTATCTGGTACACCCCCCTCTCGGGCATCTGGCAGACAGTCTGGCTCGAGAAGGTGAAGAAGAGACACATAACATCAGTCTCGCTCACTCCCTCTCTCACAGGTTTCTCGATCACCGTGAACACAACAGAGGAAGGAAGCGGGAAAATCAGTCTTCTCGGCAGGGAGTACGACTATGTATCGGGAGAGGAAAGGTTCATAGAAGTCGAGAATCCTCATCTCTGGAGTCCCGAGGATCCGTTCCTGTATTCCTTCACAGTCACATTCGGAGAAGACAGGATACATTCATACACCGCACTCAGGACATTCGGCGCGGGAGAGGACGAGAAGGGAGTGAAGAGACTTCTTCTCAACGGAAAGCCGTACTTCCATCACGGACTCCTTGACCAGGGCTACTACAGAGAAGGCTTGTATACTCCCTCAAGCGAAGAGGAAATGACGGGTGACATCATGCTTGCAAAGAGGATGGGATTCAACACACTGCGCAAGCATATCAAGATAGAGCCCCTCAGGTGGTACTACAACTGCGACAGACTGGGCATCATCGTATGGCAGGACATGCCTTCCGGAGGCGGAAGATACTCCTTCCCGGTAATATCGGCCCCGCTTGTCCTGGGTTCACATCTCAAAGACAGCCACTACTCTCTGCTGAAGAGGAAGGACAAGGCGATGAGAAAGGAATTCGAGGAACATCTCATGGAGATGGTCTCCCTCTTGAAGAACACTGTATCTATTGCGATGTGGGTTCCCTTCAACGAGGCATGGGGCCAGTTCGACAGCGTGAGAATAGGACGGATGGTCGAGAATGCGGATCCTACAAGGACAGTGGACTATCATTCCGGATGGCTAGACCAGAAGAAGGGCTCCCTCCGCAGCCTCCACGTCTACTTCCGCCCATACCGCTACAGGAAGGACAGATATGGCCGTACGGTAATCCTCAGCGAGTTCGGCGGTTACGGCCTTGCGGTGGAGGGACACAGATTCTCCGGCGATAAATTCGAATACAAAGGCTACAGAACGAAGGAAGAACTCACGGATGCGGTAATCGGGATGTACCGCCGTGACATCTTTCCGGCAAAGGAGAAGGGACTCAGCGCAGCGATATACACGCAGCTGAGTGACGTCGAAGACGAACTCAACGGCCTTGTCACATATGACAGGAAAGTCGTGAAGATGGACGAAAAGAGAATGAAGGAAATGGGGGATGAACTCACCCGGCGGTGATCTCCCCCACAAATGCCGTTGAATCTAATCAGACGTTGAACTTGAAGAAGACTATGTCTCCGTCCTGGACGACATAATCCTTGCCTTCGAGTCTGAGTTTGCCCGCTTCCCTTACTTTCTGCTCGCTGCCGTACTCCACGAGGTCGTTGTAGTTGTAAACTTCGGCCTTGATGAACCCCTTCTCGAAGTCCGTGTGAATGATTCCCGCACACTGGGGAGCCTTGCTGCCCTCCTTGAATGTCCAGGCTCTGTCCTCATCCTTGCCGGCAGTGAAGAATGTCCTGAGCCCCAGCGCATGATATGCCGCTCTGACAAGGTTATTGAGTCCCGATTCCTCGAGGCCTACAGCCTCCAGGAATTCCTTCTTCTCCTCTTCAGTCTCGAGCTCCGCGATTTCCGCTTCGATCTTGCCGCATATGACGACAACCGGTGCATCATTATCATTCTTGGCGATGGCACGTACACGCTTCACGTAGTCGTTGTCCTCGCTGATTGCATCCTCGTCGACGTTGCAGACATAGATGACAGGCTTGAGAGTGATGAGATGAAGATCATAAAGAAGTGCCTTCTCCTCCTCGTCGAAGCCGAGTCTGCGGGCGGGGATACCCTCCGAAAGATTCTTGAGAAGCTTCTCATAGAGAGGAAGCATCTTCTCGTTCTCCTTCGCCTGCTCCTTGCTTATACGGCCGAGCTTGCTCTGCTTCTGGTAGCGCTTGTCAACGGTGTCATAGTCGGCAAGAGCAAGCTCTATGTCGATGGTCTCGATATCATTCTCGGGATCTATTTTATTATTTACGTGGATGATGTCACTGTTGTCGAAGCATCTCACGACATGGGCGATGACTCCAACCTCCTTGATGGCGCCGAGGAACCTGTTACCGAGTCCCTCTCCCTGACTTGCACCCTTCACAAGTCCGGCTATGTCGACAAATTCGACAGTTGCAGGGACAATCCTCTCCGGCGGGATGAGAGAGACAATCCTGTCGAGTCTCTTATCGGGAACATTAACCATTCCGATGTTCGGATCTATAGTACAGAAAGGATAGTTCGCAGCTTCAGCGGGAGCGGCTGTGACAGCAGAAAATATAGTTGACTTGCCGACGTTCGGCAGTCCCACAATACCACAATTTAAACTCATTGCTTTTCCTCGGGCCTTTATTATGCAACAAAATCATTTTAATTGCTATTATTCGGATATGGAAGAAAAACGCGTTCTCCTTATAACCACCAGGACGACAGGTGAAAACGAAAGAAGAGTCTACATCAGAGAAGCCGAAATGAGATCGCTTATCGAGACACTGGGGCTCTGCATCGTCTACGAGAAAAGCTTCACAGTGAAGGATGAGAACAGAACTTCGTTCTTCGGGAGCGGTCAGGTTGAGGAAATAAAGGAGATTGCGGCAGGAACAGACATAACGGATGTCATCGTCGACGCGTT
>CAZKIT010000151.1:0-4577 GCA_964552905.1 uncultured Spirochaetaceae bacterium | reverse complement strand
CTTTCAAGTAGGTCATGGAATCTGTAATGATTCGTTTCACATCCTCCGGAGTTTTTCGGGGGATGTCCTTATGTACTGGATCTGAGGCAGAGACTGAGAAGAAGGATGCTTGTTCGGAGCGGGACTTTTTAAGGGTTCGGGGTAGGTGTTTACAAAGACGGGGGAGGAACATGGTAAGGGGACATACCACCCTGCCCTGCTCTGATTTCCCGAATCCTCACTAGATTCGCATTCTTTATGTTTTTCCCGGTGCTCCCATCCCCTCCTTATGCACCGTGATTTATATTGGAGTGCCAATTCCGGAAAAAGGGAACGCTAATTCCGGACAGGGAGAATGCTATTCCGGGATTCTCCTTTGTAGACTGGGGGATTGATACAAAATTCGTCCAATTCCCCCAGTTTACTGGCGAATTTTGGAACTATTCGGGAGAGTTTTCATACTGTAGAGTGGAAGCATGACTTTTACACCTGAACAGTACAAGGAATATACGGAAGCGTTTCTGAAAGCCTTCCCGGACAGTAAGGACATTCCCAGAATGGATGACGGGGATATTGATGTGATGGTTTTACAGGAATGGGCTAGAAAACACGGAATGAGCCTCGTGTGCTTCTATATGCTGGTAGAACTCTGCATGGCTCACCCTGACCTTGATAAAGATATCTACTTTGCTGCAATGGCGGATTTCATAATTCGAGAGACGGACAAGTCTCGAATCAACTGAGAGAAAGAGCATGGCTTTGACGGCTCTGCCTCGATTTTTTTGCTCCACAATGCGGCCTTAATCTGACTTATATTGTCAATCTGTCGATAACAAAGTAACAAAATCAGACATCTGTAAGAATCACCTAAGACACGGTTAAGGAGTGGTCTCCAACGAAATCTTTTCTGTCTTCTAGATAGATGTCATACATAAGGCAGATTCTGAATTTATCAGAATCTGCCTGAAAGGATTCTTAACAGCAGGTTTTGATACAATTCAGAAATTGCAGCGGAATGCAAATACATTCATGAACACTGAGATATTCCGATGTTGCAGTGATAATTTCCTCGAATACTTCTTTGTCTTCATTCAAGAACACTGTACAGCTCCAGATTATAGATGGCTTTGTATGTCCTCAACGGATAAAAGGGAAGGACAGTATCGATTACCGATTTCTTTATCTTGTTACTGATAATGAACTTTTTCAAATTTTCCGATGCATCGATATGGATGTCAACAAGATTATCGATATCCTTCAGTACTTCTATGAGCATGACAGCCCTGATATTATCCTCCGTCAGCTTTACAGCGGGCTTTCTGATGATGTAGCTGAAAGTCCCCACCATGACGTTTCTTGTTATTGCACTTGCCCTGTTGCTGACGATTTCCCTTATAACAGGAACCTGTTCCGAAAGTCCCATAAGGTTCGCCAGTGTATGGCCTGCATAACACCCGAACTCTTCCTTTCTGTTCCTGATGTACTTCAGTTCGGCGACTGTATCTGCGCTGATACCGTAAGGAATACCGGACACTGTCTTTTTCGGCAGATAGTAGACCCCTTCCATATAGCGGCAGATGCTCCCAGCGTCGACAAGTTTCTTCATCTGCTGGCAGAGGTTGGCGTATTTAATATCAATTTCAACGTTCTCGAGGAGAAAAGGTTCTCCGGGTTTGTAGTTCTCAGTTATTGAGGAAAGCAGTCTATTCATTATTTTTCATTTACAATATTAACTTTAATGAAATTATAATCTCATAACTCATTTTCAGCAAGAGTTGAACTGTTCCGAAATGCCTCCTCCTCTGCCTGTCTTCGTTTCGACTTTCAATCCTACCGAAATGATAGCATCAAGATTGCCCATTCACGCTACAGTAAGAAGAAGGATTGAATACGGGAGATTCCTTTAAGGAGCTCAGATGGTATTACTTCGTGTTGTCTTGCGACATGATATAACTACAAGTATATCGGTGGTTATTTCCTCATTCTTCTTTGACCTGGGGTCCTTTCCTGTCTCTGAATTTTGTGATTAATATCTGGAGATAGGCTACGTCAATTTGTATGGTTTCAAGATGTGTTTTTGCTTGGAACGATTTACCCGCTACAAACAGCGGAAGACCCTAATTACTGCAAATACTCATTCTGTTTTAATAAGTTAGTAAATTAAAAAAGCAGATTCTGAATTGTATCAGAACCTGCCGTAAGGGATAGCGCGAGTGGGAATCGAACCCACAAGGAGAATTCTCCGGCAGATTTTGAGTCTACTGCGTCTACCAATTCCGCCATCACGCCATGCCTGAAAATGTTAACAGAAAGAAAAGCAATTGTTCAAGGATGAAGTTGTAACCGGAGGTGAGAAACATTATTATTTAATATATGAAGAAAATCCTCCCTCTTATTGTTGTAATGCTTCTCGTTTCCCTTTTTCTCTTCGCTGACGATGTGGAGAGTACAGATAGTGAAGATGAGTTCCTGAAGGAAATCCTGATATCTGACGAACCCATCGTGTATGGAGACGAAAACTTCAGGGCGAGGATACTGGAGAGAACAAAGGGGGAAAGAGACCCCATAGGCCTTGTTCTTACCGGAGGGTCAGCCAGAGCATGTGCCCATATCGGTGTATTGAAGTACCTCGATGAAATCGGGGTCAAGCCTGACTTCATCGTATCGAACTCGATGGGCTCGATAATAGGAATGCTATATGCCGCAGGAGTGAGCCCGGATCAGATCGAGGAGATGCTTGCTATCGGTGACATTTCGTCGTACTTCTCCCTTACGCTGCCTGCCGACGGAGGCTTTCTGAGCGCTGACGGCTTCAAGGCCCTCATCGACTATATCGTCGGTAATGACTTCCGTCTCGAGGATACGGATATTCCGGTTATGGTCGTATGTGACGATCTTGTGACGAAGAGGGAGGTCAGAATCACCGAAGGAGCATTCTCGGACATTCTCATCGGCTCATTTGCTCTTCCTGTGTATTTCAGTCCGTACAAGTACAACGGGCATCTTCTCATCGACGGGGGAGTAATATCCCTGGCCCCGATTGATGCGGCTTACGACTATACGGACACCGTCATTCTTTCGACGGCATTCTATGATGCCGATACCGTGAATCTCATCAATCCTGTCACCATCCTCAATTCCTCGTTCGATATAGGAAAGAGACAGAATGCGTCGAGCGATCTCAAGAAATACTCGTCTCTCATCTGGATTCGCAACGATGTCGAGAAGTTCTCCTTCATGGCCTTCTCCTCGTCAACTGAGATGGCGGAGATAGGATACAGCTCGGCAGCCGCTCATGAGGAGGAACTCAAGGCTCTTTATCACTCTGATGAGAAGAAAGAGGCTGACGAGAAGATAACGGAGAGAATTGAGGACATGAAGACAGCGATGAGCTACTTCGGACGCCTCAAGACGTCAACGAGTGCAACGCTTCTCGGAATAGACTTCGTTGCCCTCGATTCCGAATTCTCTCCACACTATCTGAAGAACAGCCTTTCAACGGGACTTGAGTACAAGTTCATCATCTCATCTTTCGAAATGTCGGTGATGGCCGGGCTCGGCAGTAATTCGCAGAATCTCAGTTCCTCCGAGATGTTCACTACGGTGGCAGGAAAATTCTCGTATTATCCTTTCTCGGCTCTGCGTTTCAGCATTGAGGGTTATTTCGATTATCTGAGACCGTCTTCATCCTTCAATCCGCTAATATCGGCAAGACAGAGCATTGATGCATATATAGTAAACAATGATAAGTTCATGCTGACCATAAATCAGGCTCTTGAATATGCAAAGGACTACGGAAGGAAGGAGAACAGTCAGGGAAGCGTCTTCTCCTTCCTCGTCAAGGGAAGTTATGACAGCGGTAAAATCGTCAGCGTCTCGGCTGATATCGGCTATCTTCTCACCTCGGACAGCTTCTTCCATGAGAGTGCACGCTCATACCTCCAGGCTAGTGTCGGTGCAGATTTTGATTTCACCCGGATGCTTTTCCTGACGACGGACGCCAGAGTCAGATTCAACATAGACGGAAAGGGGAGTGTTCCGGTATTCATCGATGACGGTTTCACAAGTCAGACGACAAAATATGGAGTAGATTCTCTCAGAACCTCGAGTTCTCTCTTCAACATCTTCGTCGATGCGACATTCGGCCTGAATATACTGTCATCCCCGACATTCGGTGAATTCCTTATTCTGGATGATTCTTCTGTTGCCGCATACTTCTCCGGTCTTGTCGACAAAGAGAACGGCCTGAGTTTCTCTGCCGGAATAGAATTCAGCACCGAGCTGTCGCTCATCGGCCTCATAAAGCTTCCGACAACACTGAGAATCGGATATGAATACGGCCAGAAATATCTGACGGCTTCGCTTATGTTCTCATCGTCGTTCTGACGGATGAAGGAGAAAAACCGTTAATTCCGCTTCACGTCTTTCTCCGTCAGGTAAGCGGAATCATCATTGAAAAAGAGGTATTGCATGAGCCTTCCGGCCCTTGTAATACCTCTTTTTTCCTTGAAGTGTCAGTTATCAGTCTTCGCCGTGCTTCCTGAGCCACTCTTCGTCATCGTCTGTGAGGTCTGTGTCGATATCGCCCTCGTCCTTCT
>CAZKIT010000150.1:0-4644 GCA_964552905.1 uncultured Spirochaetaceae bacterium | reverse complement strand
GCTACGCAATCTTCCCCGAGTATTTCTTTGCATACGACTATGAGGATACGGGTATCCCGACTGCGGACGGAGACGAACTGATGGATTTGAGTGACAAAGCGAGGTGGTCCTTCCCGTACGTTAACCTTGAGATGGACAGTGCGATTCCCGACTTTGACAAGGATTTCATCAGGCTCACGGATCTCAACTGGAATATAGAGGCACTCGATCTTCCGGGTCTGGAGAATCACCGCATCTACTACTTCATGCATGCAATATTCATTGACTCCGGCACCTTCTGTGTTGCCGATATTCCTTATCTCAAGCCGGAGGACTTACAGTGGCAGATAACCGTGCAGTATGAGCACTTCGACAGATGATGCGAAATCATGACGACGGCAGACGGGAATGATGAATGTGACATATTTAGTATCGTATGTCCAAAATAAACAGCATAGCTGCCGTAATCCGATGTAGGATGTTCTTCATACAAAGACGTGTTATTCGGGAATCTGGAGACCTGGGAGGAGATACATGGAAGAAAGCAATAACATAACTCTCGGAGAATATATAGAAAAAGGAAAGAAGGGCTTCGTCATTCCCTGCTATCAGAGGGGATACATATGGGGCAAGTGCCGTGATGACGGCGGGGAAGACTCTGTCACGAAGATAACGAAGCATATTCTCGCTCAGTATAAGGATAAAAAAGAGATTTTCCTTCAGGGCGTTACTGTATCTCGAGACGAACAGGAAAGAATTGTAATAATAGACGGACAGCAGAGAACGACGTATTTCTATCTTCTTCTCCGATATCTTGGGTATAGCGAAAGTTTCCCGATTGAGTATAAAGTACGCAAAGAAACGGAGAATTATCTCAATAATCTGCCCAGGGACAACCGCAAAAGGCTTCGAGAACTCTGCAAGGAAAACAACGAGGAAGACTTCCAGGATCTTTACTTCATGAAGAAGACGGTGCGGATTATCGATAAGATACTTTTCGATGAATTAAAAGGTGAAGATGAGTACAAGGAACTGACTAAGTATCTGCTTGAAAAAGTTAAGTTTCTGTACATACCTCTTTCCCCTGATATCAGCTGTGAAGATGTCTTCTCCATGATGAACGGCAACCGTGCTGTGATGACGACTGAGGAACTCATAAAGGCCGAGCTGCTGCGGAATCTCGGACGGAAAGGGGAAGACGGCGTTTTCGACTACAATATCATGCGTGGCAGATACGCCCGAGAGTGGGACAGATGGCTTTACTGGTGGAAAAGAAGCGAAGTCAGAGTCTTCTATCATGTTGATGATGAGTCAGGGATACTCGGTCTTCTTCTTACGACCTACATGAGGCAGATTGCAGATAAAGATAATATGGAATTGAAGTTTGAAAGCTTCCGCGAATGTCTCAGGGACAGAAAGCCGGAAGAAGTTTTCTATGGTCTGAGAAAGCTTCAGAAGGGATTCGAGGATGTCTACAACAGTGTAGGGGACGGTAAGGAACTGCATAACAAAATAGGTGCGATTCTTACGGTACACGGTGCTGATAACAGAAAGAGATTCATCCGCTGGTATTTCTGTTCAGGCGAGAAGGATAAGGACATCGACAGATATTACCGATATGCCTTTCTCGGACTCTCGCACGGGGTTATTCAGAGAGCTCTTGAAAATGGGCAGGAAGACGTCGATAAGGTAAAGGAGCGGATATCTGAGGTCAAAAACGGGCTTTCCAGTAGTGATGTGTACAACAGCGAATATAAAGACCTTGCATTCAAGCAGTTACTTAGGAGAAATATCGACGAGGACAACAAACTCGGACGTAAATTCAATTTTGCCGTCTACGATGCCCGTTCGCTGGAACATATTTACCCGAAGTCGAAGTTTTTCTCTAAAAGCAAAGACTCCCTTTCAGATGATGAAATAAAAAAGAAAGAAGAAGACGGTTATCTTAATCGAGATGACTTCTCCTCTGGTTGCTCTGAGCATTGCATAGGCAATCTGGTTTTGCTTGTGAAAAACGATAATTCAAAGTTCAGCGACAGCTCTTTCGAAGAAAAGAAGGAAATCTATTTCGGTAAAACTTCCGAAGCTCTCGAAAGCAGGAATCTTCTCCATTCAATGCTGGTCTTCTCCTCTTCGAAGTGGGGAAAAGAAGAAATAGAGGAAAACAAGAAGAACGTTATTAAAGAGTTTAATGACTGTTACGGAGCGGGGGATACATCAAAATGAGTAAATATACGTTACGGAACCTTTTCTCGGGAAAGGAGAGAAAAATAATCATTCCCGATATTCAGCGCGACTACTGCTGGGGCGACAGGAGTGATCTTGCATCTTCCTTTGCCGAAAGTCTTGCTGCTCTTTGGAATGATAAGAAAAAGAAGAGTATCGGCGGTGCCATCAATCTGGGCATGATTTACGGATATGAGGAGCCTGAGAATTCCGGCCGTATCCATCTCTGCGACGGTCAGCAGCGCCTGACGACACTCTTTCTGCTTCTCGGTCTGATCAACAGAAAAACATCATTCCGTTTCAAAGACTATCTCGGTGACGATAGGAACGGATACAGAAATCCTCGTCTGCTGTACTCGATCAGGGAAAGTACACTGTATTTCCTCTCCGACCTAACATACGAGTTTTTCATGAAGGATGACGATTGTGGTGACACTGCCGAAGATATCAGGAGAATGCCGTGGTATTTCGCCGATTACGACAATGATCCCAGTATCTGCAGCATTCTGAAAGCTATTGACGGGATGAACAAGACATTAGACGGTCTGGAGACGCCCGAAGAGTTCGGCGATTTTCTCCTTGATTCCGAATTCATATACTACGACCTCGGCAACAGAGTCAACGGAGAGGAGACGTTCGTTCTCATCAATACAACTGGTGAGCCGTTGACCGCGACCGAGAATCTTAAGCCGAAGCTTGTTTCCTCTTCCCTTGAAGACAGTCGGAAGTGGGAGAAATGGGAGCAGTTCTTCTGGAGTAAAAGAGGTAATAACAACGATACTTCAGATAACGGTCTCAATGAGTTCTTCCGCTGGATTTCAATCATCAACCTTTCAATCGACGGAAAGGACGAGGAGGTATCTGATCTTCTGAAGGACGGCAGGTACACGATTGAGGCTATAAAGAAAAACGGAATTGGCGATATAGATGCATACTTTGAGATAGTGAGCCGGATTGTCAGAGATGAGATTATCAAAGGATTTTTAAAGTATATTGCTACGGAGAAGGCTGGCAATGCTGCAACAGATCGTTTGAGGATTGTTCCAATTCTTCTCTATCTGCGAAAATTCCCCGAAGCTGATTCAGTAGATATCAAAAGGATTGTCGGGTTCTTTGAGAACCTTGTCAGACGGGACAACTCCGGGGCTGGTGAGAGAATGCCGAAATGCATCAGACTTGTTAACTCCATGGAGAGCAGGGATATTCTTTCCTTCCTGAATAACGACAGGACACGACTGATATCTGCAATAACAGAGGAAGAGGTTGTAAAGCTTGAAATCATCAGAAAAGAAAGTGCCCCTAGAGGAGATGTTGAGAAGGAATTTGCTGAACTTCAGGAAAGCCCGTATTTCGACGGTAACATCACACCACTTCTGAGATGGAGTTCCTTTGATGGTGAATTATCTTCCGAGAGTTTCAGCTTCGAAGAGTTCCAGAGGTATTCGAGAACGTTCAAAGATGTTTTTACTGACTGGCAAAAAGAGAAGCCGGATGTGCAACAGAAAGACCTTGATGTCGTTCGCAGAACTCTGCTGAAATCTGCGCCTAATGATGATTACTGCGATTATCCATATTATGCCTGTAACTGGACTTTATGCAGTGAGGTTTCTGAATGGAAAAAACTGCTCCACACGGATTACAGGAAAGAATACAGAGACTGGCTGAAGGAATTCTTTGATTCATTGAAAGATGATGCCTCTTCCGCTCATATGGAGAAGATGTGTGAGGGTGATGTGCAGCATGTAAAATGGGATTTACAATATCTCTTGAAGTATCCCGAAATCCTTGAGTGGATGGAGAATAAAAGGCTTTATTGGGTAGGCATGGTAGATAAGGTAAACGAAGGTTTTTGGCTGATTCTAAAAAACAAGACATATAAAGGCTGGCATACGTCTCTCATAAATTATGCTCTGTACTGGAAAATCAAAAAAGAAGAATTGCTGTCCGAATATAAACCCGAATGGACTTTGCATGATTATGATGATCACTTATGCATCCGGATTAGCCGTAGAGATTGTGCCGAGGTGGAAATACATACAAATGACGATGATGACTTCTATCTTCTGGCAAAGTGTAAAGATACGTCAAAGCTTGAAAAACTTGACAGCCACGGCTTCCATGTTACGACTGTAGATGATCTGCCGTCTGCCGGAGGAGAAGACATAAAAGAGACAGTTTTTTGGAGGAAATCTGAAATCTTCGCGCGTACAGGTATGCCTGAAATGTCCGACATGATGAATAAACTGGAGGAGATACTTAAGCTCCTAAGTTGATGGATTTGAAGTTGGTTTTCTTTTTTTTTTCGCAGATTTTTCTTCTGATGCAAGCTTTTTCTGTTTCTCTGATATCGGGTAAGCAGAGATGATTTGTTTCTGAGGAAAATGAAAGCCGGAGGACTCAGTTGAATCTTCCGGCTCTGTTTTTTATCGGGGCTCAGAG
>CAZKIT010000149.1:0-4698 GCA_964552905.1 uncultured Spirochaetaceae bacterium | reverse complement strand
TTCTTCGAATATCCTTTTTTTACAATTTAATATAAATTAAGGAATAAATCAACACTTTTCGGTAGTTTGGACCGTTTGCTTTCGGTAGTTTGGACCGTTTGCTCTCAGTAGATTGGACCGTTTGCTTTCGGTAGTTGTACCAGTAGAAAAGGGTGGCATACAGCGTACACCACCCGTGTTTGAGATTGCGATTCTGCTCAGTCTGCGCAGAATGCAAAGATGAGCTCTGCCATCTGTGCTCTCGTCATTGTGTCATTTATCTTGAGAAGACCGTCGACGGGAGTGATGAGGCTGCTTTCAAGACCGAAGCCGACAAGGCCTTCGTAGCCTTCCGGTATCTCGGAGATGTCGCTGTATTCTCCTTCGATTTCCTCGAAGCTGACTTCAATTCCCATTGCCTGACAGAAATAGTAGGTGTAAAGAAGGGCTTCAAGTCTCGTAATCGGAGTGTCCGCTTCTTCCGCCGGTATGATTCCGTACTGGGAGAGGAATGCCACGGCTGTCTCGCTGTCCCTTCCGCCGCCTATCATCATGTAGAAGAATGCGGCAAGGTCACCCAGCGTTGCATCGTCGTCCACGCCGAATATGGAGTCACCGAGAACTGCCATATAGCCGTTCTCGAACGCGAAGCGCACTGCCGTGTATGCTTCGTCATCTTCTGTAATATCGGAGAGGACTATCGATGATGCATCCTGCACTCCGAATGGATTGATGATTTCCTCATACATCGAGGAGCACTTCGAGATTGCCGATGCGCTTCCAGATGTCGTGTAGACTCCCTTTTCGATGAGGGCCGAATATGCTCCGGCATACTCTGTCACCTTCTCGGATGAGAGACTCTTGAGCTCCTGCATGTATTCGATTTTCCTCTCCTGAGGCTTACCGGAGAGGTAGTTGAGGATTGCATTGAGGGCGCCTGTGAGTTCTCCTTCCGGTTTTGCATAGTATGAATAGCTGGAGAGGATGTAGCCGTCGAGGGTATCCTGATCGAGGGAGTCAAGAGTTTCCATGAAAGCAGGAAGTCCCGAGTAGACCTCGAATGTCTCGAGGATGTTCGGGTCTCTGTATGTGTACATGTAGATACCGTAGTCCGAAGAAGAGGTGTAGGCACCGTAGACTCCGTACTGGTCTCTCAGCATCGGCAGGAGGTAGTTGTCGTTTATCAGATTCGATACTGCATCAAGATCTGCCGTGTACTCCTCGAGCCCCATGTCGGAGTAGGATGCGAACATCAGGTTGTAGTTCACGTTGCTTTCGACGATGAGTGCCAGCGACGAGCCCATTGTTTCGAACTCATAGTCCTGAGCTTCGACTTCACGGTTATCGAGAGATGCGATGAACGCGTCGGCAGCCTTTCTGTGGCTGATGCTGCTTTCTTCGCTTCCCGCATATGCTGATACGGCCTTGTAGGAGTTGTTGAGGTTCTTCTGGATGTACTCCAGGTTCCCGACTACTTCTTCAGGGTTCTCCTCAAGTGTCTCGGAGATTTCTTCGAGGAAGTAATAGTAGTCGAGATAATTAAGGTAGGATGCGTAGGCCATGCTTTCGTCTGCTGTCGCGAGCATCTCGTATAGAGCAATGCTGTAGCTTGCGCTGTTGATGCTGTTCTTGAGGCTCTGCTTCAGATTCGATACCGAGTCCTTTATCCTCTGCACGTCGAACTGACTCTCGTAGAGCAGTTCACCCACTGTCTCGTAGGCCTTCTCCATGTCCTCGTCGAGGGCGATGAAGCTGATTCTGATGAACGGGTAGTATTCGTCATCATCCTCATTGTCGATGACGGAAGTCTTCAGCGTGAGGTTATAGAGGTAGCGGCTCTTGAGTGTCGAGAGCTGTGCTCTTGTATGCTCTGCCGTATCGAGTTCGCCCATGAGATCGACAAAGAGCTTGAGGTAGTGGAGCTTATCCTGTTCAACCCAGTCGGTGTTGAGCATGAGAGTGGCGTATCCGATACCGTCCGTGCTGCAGTCTGCGTTTATTCTCCTCACACTGTCATCACCGGTTTCGTCGGTGATGTCATATATCCTGATTTCCTCCGGGAGGCTTTCGACTGTGACGGCCTGGAGCTCTTTCACATACTCTGCCGTGTTGTCTTCCTCTGTCTCTTCCTCTTCCGATACCGTTAGAGCGAGAAGCTCTTCCTCGGTCATGGAGGCCTTGATTTCTGCCATTTTTTCCTTCAGAGCCTCATCTTTTTCCTCCCTGAGGCCGGCCACAGCCTTCGTCACGGCAAGAGCCGAGCGTGTGTTGTCGATGACATATGTCTTGAGAGCGTTGAGAATGGTGCCGTCGTTCACGAGGGATTCGAAATCATCGATTGCGTCGATGTAGTGCATGTAACCGTAGAGGTCTCCCGTTCCGGCCCAGTAGTAGACGATGTTCGGAATCATGTTGATACCGACTTCGCTGTCGTCAGTCGTGAGCATCGTCGAGAGTCTGAAGGATGCTATTACCGCATCAACTGCATCCTTGTCAAAGCCGTTCTCCCATACTGCCAGCAGGGACTCGTCGACTGTGGTTTTGAAGAGCTCTGCGTCTTCGGCGTCTATGCTGTCTGCAGTGACGTATATCATCGGTTCGGGACCGCTGAAGTCGATGTAGCAGCCGAATGAGCCGTAGGGCAGTGCATTCTTGAGGTTCTCCATGAGAAGGGAACTCGAATCTCCGAGCAGAGTCGAGAGGAAGTCGACGACTGTCAGTTCGTCCTCAGTGAGCTCTCCCAGTGCGTAGCCGTAGTAGACAGTTGCGGCCTTCTCCGTATCTGTCGAAGCTTCGACTGCGTATTCGTACTCCGCCTCCACGGGACCCGTTATGGGAGTGTAGGAGGAGTCGGTGAATGTGTATTCCGTTTTCTCATACTTCGAGAAATATCCGTCGAGAAGGGAGAGGAACGCATCGATGTCGTCGAACTTTCCGTAGATGCATGTCACGCTGTTCGAAGGTGTGTAGTATCTGTCATGGTATGAAGTGAGATCCTCCCAGGTCATCTCTGGAATATGGTCGGGGTTGCCGCCGCTGCTGTTTCCTGCAATCGATCCGGGGTAGATTGTCTTCATGAAGTTGTATACGGCTTCTGTCTGCCTCGTGTAGGAGCCGAGCATCTCGCTGTATACCGTACCTTCGATCATGAGGTCTCCGTTCTCGTCGAGGGCATATCTCCAGGCTTCCTCGTCGAAGATCGATTCGTCCTCATATATCACCGGGTTGAGACAGCTGTCTGTGTAGAAGTCCGCATACTTCAGAAGCTGTTCCTCCGAGAGCGACGCAATCGGGTAGGTTGTCATGAAGCTGTATGTCGAAGCGTTCATGTACGTGTTGTAGGTCTGGAACGAAAGGTTGAAGAAGAGCGTCTTCGACGGATACTTCCCGCTTCCGTCGAGTGTCGAGTGCTCGAATACGTGCGGAACGCCCGTGTCGTTTTCGGCCGGTGTCCTGAATGTGATTTCGAAGACCCTGTTCGTGTCTTCATTGGCAAGGTACAGCACCTGTGCCCCCGTCTTGTCATGTTCGTAGAGAACGGTGTCTGCGCCGATGAGCTCGAAGCGTCCGACATCCTTCACTGTGAAGCCTGAGACTTTCTCTCCGACCTCGGGTAGTGTCTTCTCTTCTGTTCTTTCCGATACCGGATGAGCAAAGAGAGATGCAATCACGAACAGCCATATGAGAATGGTTGATAGTTTTTTCATGAATCTCCTCCTGAAGAAATCTTCAATAAGTATAGGGAACGGATTCCTTTTTTTCCATTTCCGTACTCTCTGTTTTTACTCCATTGAGAGAAAAAAAGAGGGCAGTGAGTGAAATTCCCCATCATAAGCTGTCTGCGTTCGGTCACCATGGTCGTGAAAAGCCGTCAGAGAGAGGGTGCATTACCGCTTTTTTCCGGGAAAAGGAGGGCTGCTTCGATTGACTATCACTTCCTTTTTTGGCTACTATTGTCATACCTCTTTATCCGATGTTATCGGATCAAATTTTATGTCCACAAGGAGGAATTCATGATTTCAAATTATGAGTTCACAGTTATCTTCGATGCAAACGAGGATAAGACAAAATCAGGACTCGAACTCGTAGAGTCCAACTTCGCAAAGTACGGAGTCGAAGTCGATAAGAAGGAGGATCTTGGTGTCAAGACTCTCGCTTATCTCATCAACAAGCAGGAAAAGGGTCACTATTTCTACTTCGAAGTCAAGGCTGACGGTGCTGTCATCAAGAACATGAGCAGAGCATTCGAGCTTTCCAACGACGTTTTGAAGTATCTGTTCATCAATCCTGAAAAGAACTGAGGAGAATTATGCCAACCGACATCTGTAACATTACACTGACTGGAAGACTTACCAGAGATGCTGAACTGAAGTACGCACAGAACGGAAATCCGATTGTACGCTTCTCGATTGCTGTCAACAGAGGAAAGAGGAATGCTGACGGTTCATGGGGCGAGGAGACTATGTTCTTCGAATGCTCGTATTTCGGAAAAAGTGCCGAGGCAGTCAATTCGTACCTTACGAAGGGACGCACGGTCTGTCTCATGGGTGATTTCAGACAGTCAAGATGGGACGGCAACGACGGACAGACCAGATACAGACTCGAAGTCGTCGTAACTCAGCTTTCCCTTACAGGTGGCCAGAACAGAGGCCAGGACGGCTCGGCTGTTGACATGGCAATGCGCCAGGGCGGCGGTAACGGCAACTACAACAACGGCGG
>CAZKIT010000148.1:0-4715 GCA_964552905.1 uncultured Spirochaetaceae bacterium | reverse complement strand
CCCCGCCATCTTCATCAACCTCTCGAACCATCCGAGCGACAAATGGACGGCGGAGCAGCTCGCGGCTGCGCAGCAGTACGGAGCCGTGACAGACCTGCCGTTCCCGTCCATCGACCCGGGAGCGGGCAAAGAGGAGATTAAAAGATTGGTCGAAGGGACCTTCGGCCAATTAAAATCGCTCGCCGCGGGCAAGACCGCTACGGTGCATCTGATGGGCGAGATGACGTTCACGTACGCGCTCGTAAGGCGTCTCAAGGATGCGGGCGTCAGGTGCGTCGCGTCCACGACTGACCGCGAAGTAGTCGATAACGGGGACGGCACGCGCACGACGAAATTTCGCTTTGTAAGATTCAGAGACTATGAATGACAAGAAGATAACGCTCAATGCCGGACAGAAGGACGCGATGAAAAAACTCGAGGCCTTCCTGAAGGATGCGTATTCCAAGGTGTTCATACTCAAGGGGTACGCGGGAACCGGAAAGACTACGATGATCAAGACTCTCGTGGACTTTATGCACGAGCACGAGATTAACTTCGGGCTCCTGGCATCTACCGGACGAGCCGCGAAGATCTTGGGAGATATCACAGGCACTCAAGCAAAGACTATCCATAGTGAGATCTACAGTTTCGACGATTTCAATTGTGACACGGATAAGATTGCAGAGGAAAAGAAACTCCCTCCGGGGACTCAGCTGAGCATAATGTTCAGTCTAAAGCAGTCTTCGGATTCCGCGGATGTGTACATAATCGACGAAGCGTCAATGATTTCTGATGTGGAGGACAAGTCTGCTGTGCAGTCCAGTTTTGGGACGGGAAAACTGCTTTCCGACCTTATGCAATTCAGTTCCGGCTCGAGATTTATCTTCGTAGGAGACCCTTGCCAGTTGCCACCGGTAAGCGGCGAGACATCTCCCGCATTGGCTGTGCCATACTTCAAAAAACATTTTGACATAAACGCCTGCGAGACCACGCTGACTGAAGTGATGCGTCAGTCTGACGATAGCGGCTTGTTAGAAGCGGCGACTCAGATTCGACAGCTCTGGGAAAGCGCACCGGAGGACGAAAACTGCTACCCGGTAAACAAATGGGGAAGGATGCCTTTGCGGGGACATCGCGACCTTGTGCTTCTCGACACCATAGAAAGCCTTGCGAGCAGATACCTAAAAGATATCAGGAATGGCAACTATTCCGAAGCGGCATTCATTTGCAAGAGCAATTCGGGGTGCTACAAATTCAGTCTCCAGTTCCGCGAGGCTCTCGGGTTCAGAGGCCGTCTCCAGACAGGCGAACTGCTTCTCGTAATGCAGAATAACCTCATTTCGGGCCTTCGTAACGGCGACCTTGTCGTGGTGGAGAGTATTTCCTCGGCATCCGAGGAGCGCGCCGGCCTGACATTCAGAAAGATAAAGGTGCGTGAACTCAATTCGGGGCAGAGCTTCGAGCAGTTTATGATCGATGACATCCTGTATCAGAGTCAGACAAACCTCGATTCGCTTCAGCAGAGCCAGTTGTTTGCCGACTTCATAATAAGAATGAGCAAGATAGGAATTTCCAGGAAGCACCCTGCATTCGTGGATATGATGAGGAGTGACGCATACCTGAATGCCCTGCGCCTCTCCTTTGGTTATGCGCTCACCTGTCACAAGGCGCAGGGCGGCGAGTGGAAGAACGTCTACGCGTGCTTCCCGAGGAACATAATGCTGAATCCGACCAAGTCCAAGTACCAGTGGGTGTACACTGCGATGACGCGCGCGCAGCAGAAGTTCTTCGTGGTGGACGACATCTACGTCGACGGCTTCCGCAAGAGGTTTTGATTTTTTTACCGGCTACCGCCAATAGTGATATGGAGTTGATACTTAATACATTCGGTACATCGCTCTCGCGAGACAACGAGGGGTTTATGATTTGCAACCACGACGGATGCCAGCGCATTCCTGTCGCCGGCATCCGTTCAATCCAGATAAGCCGCGGCGCTCAGATTTCCAGTGATGCAGTGCTTCTTGCAATGGAGAATGAAATCGAGGTTCTGTTCATGGACAAGGCGGGAAATCCCATAGGCAGAATCTGGAGCCCGAAATATGGCTCTGTATCTACCATCCGCAAGGGACAGATAAGTTTCACTTTCGGTCACGAAGCTGTCGTCTGGATTAAGGGCGTTATATCCAAAAAGCTTGAGAATCAGCAGGCTATGCTTCTGATGATGAACTCTTCCGGAGATAAGCTGCTTCAAACCCACATTGACAAATCCATCAACAGGCTTGATGACTATCGTCAGAAGATCATCGCTCTGGACGGGGAGATTGTCAATGATATCGCAGCCACTCTTCGTGGCTGGGAGGGAGTGGCTTCGAAGATTTATTTCGACACTGTCAATGTGTTTCTCCCCGAACAGTACCGCTTTGAAAAGCGTAGTCAACACCCCGCGATGGATGTAGCCAATGCGATGCTCAACTATGGCTACGGACTTTTGTACGGAAAGATTGAAGGTGCACTGATAAAGGCAGGAATCGATCCTTATGTCGGAGTGATGCACAGAGACGATTACAACCGTCCGGTGCTGGTTTATGATGTCATTGAGGTTTTCCGTGTTTGGGTGGACTACGTGGTATTCTCCCTTCTTTGCCAGAATGTTATCTCTGAAGAACATTATTCGGTGAAGGAAGATGGCTCGTATTGGCTGGAACCGCTCGGACGCCGAATGCTCATCCAGTCGCT
Organism: uncultured Spirochaetaceae bacterium; assembly: GCA_964552905.1. Lineage (GTDB taxonomy): Bacteria > Spirochaetota > Spirochaetia > Sphaerochaetales > Sphaerochaetaceae > Ornithospirochaeta. The sequence continues at coordinate 2,000 of CAZKIT010000148.1, read as the reverse complement.
CAATGATTATCTCGACGAGGTGGTCGATGACAATGGAAATCCACGCAGCAGACTCACGAAGATTTCCCTTTATGCTCAGAACTTGGCTCAACGGTTTAAAAAATACGCATAATTATGATTTCGGTTGGAACCAGTGTCAGGAACAATACTGAGCCCTTGATGAAGGTGACTCCTGATTATATTTTCAATGCGCTCAGGAATCCCAAGCCTAATTTTGAGTCGCGCATCCGCCAGCTGAGGGTGGTGCGCCAACTCAATGAGGCTCAATATGCCTCTCTCAAGCAGCAATTGCCGTATTTTGTCTGTGCCACATTTAATCCGCCGTTCCGGAAGTCCGATAATTTTGCTTACACGCAGTATTTTGTCATAGATATCGACCATATAGGAGCCAAGGGGTTGATTATAGGCGACTTGAAAGCAAAGTTCATCTCAGATCCGAGGACTTTGCTGTGCTTCGTCTCTCCGGGAGAAGACGGACTGAAGGTGATGATGCGTCTGAAGGACAAGTGCTACGATGCCGGGGTGTACTCAGTGTTCTACAAGAGATTCGTAAGTGATTTCAGTACACAGTACAATCTCCAACAGGTGGTCGATGCAAAGACCAGTGATGTGGCTCGGGCCTGCTTTATGAGTGTCGACCGCAATGCGTATTATAATCCGTCCGCTGAACCTGTCGATATGTCCCGTGTGATCAATCTGATGGATTCGTCTGAACTTCTGCGGCAGAAGAAAGCGGCTGAAAAGGATATTAAGGAATTACCGTCTCAGGATGCTCCCCGCTTGCGCGAGCCTGATGAAGATTCGATGGATAAGGTCAGGCAGCTTCTTAAGATGCGTCAGAAAAAGCAGGCTCCGGTGGCGCAGGATGTGTATGTACCCGAAATTCTCAACCAGCTGGAGGAGAAACTCAGAAACTATGTCAACGAAGTCGGGTTTACGATATCAGAGATAATCAATATCCAGTATGGAAAGAAAATCCGGGCTGAACTTGGTCTGAAGAAAGCTGAGGTAAATCTGTTTTATGGAAAGAAGGGATTCTCTGTGGTGGTCTCGCCTCGAACTGGGACGGACGAATCTCTCAATTCTCTGCTTGCCGAGACCGTTCAGACGTTTATAAACGAGGGGTAGTATGCCGAGAGCGAAGAAGCCGCCGCTCTCTTTTGTGGAGCAGATGCGGAAACTGATTGAGGCCGGGATTCGGGACAGTCCCCGTTTGGAGATAAAGGATGAGTGCGACAATTTAGGGTCCCTTGAAGATAGAGTCAAGAGTATTCTCGGGTTGACCGAGAATGTCAGAAAGAAGAGTGACAGGATGTTGTTTTTTGTGATGTATGACATTGAGAGCAATAAGGTTCGCAGGCTGATAGTCAAGTACCTTATTCGAGAAGGTTGTACGCGCATTCAGAAATCCATCTTTCTGGCTGACCGCCCGGTAGAAGTGTATAACAGGATACGTTCCGATCTGGCGGAGGTGCAGGCCGCTTATGACAATGAAGACAGCATCATCATTCTTCCTGTCACCACCGATTATCTCCGGATGATGAAGGTAATAGGAAAGAATGTCGATGTAGACATTATCACTCACAGCAAGAACACGCTGTTCTTCTGAGTCAGCTCCTGCGTGAGCTATTTTTAGCCGTCGTTTTATTTGGCTACCGCCAATGTTGCCCCTCGCCGACGCGGTTGAAGCAGAGAAATTTCTATCGGAAGTTCTTTGACATACTGTATTTTTAAGGGAATTTTCGTAAATTTGTGTCCGCAAAGTCTAATGGTAATGAGAGACGAAAGGTACATTTTTTCTGATAATTCTGGCACGAGACCTCAATTTTATGAGTTCAACTGCTTGTTTGTCAAGAGAATGCAAATTTTGCTCTCAGGACCTATCTTCCACAAGAACAAGGATTAAGACATTGCCTCCATTGTTTATAAAGTAGGCAACATTGCCTACTCAGGACCTATCTTCCACAAGAACAAGGATTAAGACAATATAGCGTAAAACC
>CAZKIT010000147.1:0-4715 GCA_964552905.1 uncultured Spirochaetaceae bacterium | reverse complement strand
TTCCAGTCTGCTCCTTATCTCACAGCAGTCATCGACGGAATCACATGGCTCAACGTAGCTTATTGATTTCAGTTTCAGAAAAAACAGAAAGCGGCGGGTTTCCCGCCGCTTTCGTACTTTGAAGGGTAATGCAATGGTCAAGAAAAGATATAAGATTTTCAGATACATCCTGGCACTCTTCATCATTCTCTTCATTCTGACGGCAGTCATAAGCGCTCTGCTGCTCAACAGGAAAGAGGTGACGAAGGAGAGCTGGAAGATGAATATCTCTCTTGACAATCGCATGACCGAAACCGGCTCAACCTATGCTGTATCTTCATACAGACTTACTCTGACGGCTCCTTCGAGAGAGTCCTTTGTCATAAATCTCCCCGAGAATATCACGGCGACGACGAGGGAAGTAAGTGTAAAGGGGGCATGGACGGTCGTCGTCGAAGCGCTCAACACGGCCGGGGTCGTAGTGGGACGAGGCGTCTCTGTTGCTGTAATCTCCTCAGAGAAGGCGTCTGTTTCAGTTACAGTTTCTGTCGAGGATGTCAATGTCGTTCACGGTTCTCTCTCTGTCTTCATCGGCGGTGACGGCTCGTATGTCCTCCGCGTCTATTCTTATGATATGTCCTCTCTCATTGACGAAGCGAAGATAGCATCTTCATCAAAAGCGGAGATCAGTTTCGTTAACGGTGATTACAGCTTCATGGTTCTTTCGTCATACAACAACAGCACCGTGCTTGCCTCTGAAAAGGTGAGCGTTGTGGATGGAGAGGAGCTTTTCTTCTCTTATGCTGTGACGGATGAGAGGACGCTGGTACTTGAGGATGCATCAGTTCCGTCTGAGGGGCTCTCCGTTTCTTTTTCGGATCCTGTTGTCTGCATCGGAGACAGCGTGACTGCAACGGCTGAAAGCGGTGACGGGGAATACAGCTATGAGTGGTACATCGGAGGCAGAAAGACCGGCTCTGATTCGTCACACATCGTTCTTGATGATTTTGAAGAGGAAGGCGACGTGGATCTTCTGTGCCTTTTGAGAGAGAAATCAACGGGAATCCTCCGGACGGCCTCGAAAAAGATAAAGATACACGAAAAAGGATATGTCACCAGAATCGGTCTTGTTGTAATAAATGATGAGTCCGACCAGGGTTATACGATGAATTTCCTTGACTGTATGGACGAGGCTGTCTCTCTTCTTGAAGATGACGGCTACAGAGTTGATGTCGTTACCAAGAAGGGGATAACCGAGGATGACAGTGCAAGGGATGCCAATGACGAACTTGCATCCGACGGCTGTGAAATCATATTCAATAACAGCTACGGCTTCGAGCCCTATATGCTTTCCGTAGCAGACACATATCCGGAAACACTCTTCGTTTCGATTACGAACTGCGAGAGCCAGAGCGACGGCAGGGACAACACCTACAATGCATTCGCTGCAATCTATGAAGGGCGTTACGTCTCCGGTGTCGCTGCCGGAATGAAGCTCAACGAGATGATAGAGAAGGGTGAGATAAGGAAGGAAGATGCGGTGGTCGGATATGTCGGAACATATTCACTGGGGGAGGTTGTGTCGGGAATGACGGCCTACTACCTCGGAGTGAGAAGTGTCTGTCCCTCGAGCCGCATGATAGTCTTCTTCGTCGATACCTGGGGTGACATGACGCTCGAGGAGGCGGCAACTGACTCTCTCATCGATAACGGTGCCGTAATCATAAGCCAGCACAGTGACACCATAACCCCCGCTCTCACTGCACAGAAGAAGGGCGTCTATCATACGGGGTACAATGCCGACATGACAGGGGTTGCACCGCTGTCGTCCCTCATTTCCTGCCGTATTGACTGGACACGGTATTTCTATACCTTCATCCGCAATTACCTCGACGGCGTGGAGAACCCCCATGACTGGACGGGAACGATGAAGGACGGGGATGTTGTCCTTACACCTCTCAACGAAAGCATAGCGGCTTCAGGAACAGAGGAGAAAATCGATGAGACTGTGAAGAAAATCGTCAGTGGAGAACTCCAGGTATTCGACACTTCGACGTTCACCGTAGACGGAGAGGAGCTTACTCATGCATATGCACTCGACACCGACGGCGACTATGTCCCCGACAGCGGAGAGGCCGTATGGGACGGTGTTTTCCATGAGTCATACCCGGAGTATCAGAGTGCACCGTATTTTAGAGAGGTGGTCGACGGAATAACATGGCTCAACGACCCCGGGAAATAGTCCCCTTTCTTCACAATTTGTTGCTTCTGTGTAGGATAAGGATAGACTCTTTGTCATTTTACGAGAGGGAGTTGTTTTCCTCCCCGATGGGTATTACATTACGTTCAGAGAGGTAAATGAAATGAAAAAATCTGTTTTGAAAATCTGTTCACTGGTGTTCGCAGGTCTCTGCCTGATAGGACTTATCGTATTACTCTGCTATTCAGTATCTCTGCCATACACTGAAACATACCGTGCATGGGGATCGACATATACACAGCATTACTCTGGTTACTTCGATACCGACAACCTTGAAGCAATCATCCTTACCGCTATGGGAACATTCTGGGGCTTTGTACTCTTCTTTGCTATTCCCTGCGGAAAATGCTCAAAGCATGCCGGTAAGAATGAAAAGAGTGAAGACAGCTGCGGCTGCGGCTGTGGTGAGAGCGAAAAAGAAGAGAACTGAGTAGGCTCCTTTTTCTTATATATCTGTGTTTGCTGAGTCTCCCCCAAAAAGGGAGACTCTCCATTCACTTTATGACTCTCAGTACAAAGCCCTTGAGGTACTGGCTTTCCGGAAATGATATTCTCACTGGATGGTCGGCTCCGGCGCTGAGAGTTTCAAGTACCTGGATTTCACATCCCGCATCAGAAGCGGCCCAGCTCAGAAGAAGAAGGAAGTTCTCCCTTGTGAGAGCACCCGAGCATGAGAACGTTATGATGATTCCGTTGCTTTTCACCTTTGTCATTGCGACTCTGTTGAGATCCTTGTAGGCTTTGATTGCATTCTCGAGTTTGCTCTTTGTCTGTGCCAGTTTCGGCGGATCGAGGATGATTACATCGTACTTGTCTTCTTCGACTGTGCGCATATAGTTGAAGCAGTCTGCTGTCGTTGTCGTGACCCTGTCTCTGCTCCCCTGGGGAAGTACTCCCTTGTTTTCATTCAGGTGTATCTGATAGAGAAGATGTCTCAGGGCACTTTCGCTGCTGTCCACGGCGTCGACAGAGAGGGCCCCCGAGCGCAGTGCGTGGAGCGTGAATGCTCCGGTGAACGGACAGACGTCAAGTACAGTCTTACCGGACGTATATTTCTCGCTGATCTTCCTGTTCTCCCTCTGGTCGCAGTAGAATCCTGATTTCTGTCCCCTCCCGGGTGATATCTCATACCAGATTCCGCTTTCCATGAAGAGGGTATTGTCCTTCGGTATCTCGCTTTCCTTTGTTTCCTTCCCTCCGATGAAGTAACGCGTGTTCTCGCTGATTCCCTCGCTTGATGCGTAGAACTGGTCAGCTGTCACCTGTATGCGTGACGGGTGCATCACATCTTCGAGTGTTGATACGATTACAGGAAGAAAATGGAGAGCGAAGCGTGAGGAGAGAATAATGCGTATCTCGCGGCCGTAGCAGTCGGCTGCAAGACCGGGTATAAAGTCCGCCTCCCCGTGGACGAGACGGAAGCAGTTCGTGTCTTCAAGTGAGAAGAAGTCCTTTCTTCTCATTATCGACTTCTTCACAAGAGACGCTACGAAGTCATCATCGGTGATTTCCTCTCTGTCCCATGTCAGGAGATGAAGGACAATGTGTGATTTTTCGTCGTACCAGCCCTTTGCAATGAAGGAACCCGAATGTGTGTAGACTTCGGCCCAGTCAGCCTGTCTGAATGACGGACTAGTGTCCTCGATGGCACCCGTGAAGACCCACGGATGGTGTTTCTCAAGCTGTTTTTCCTTTCCTTCCCTGATTCTTATTCTGTACATCTCACATACTTCCTGTTACTAGATAATCGACTCTCATAAGATTATACTTTTCTTCATGAAAAAGAAACTTGTTGTCTTTGATTTGGACGGAACACTTCTCGATACTCTTCCTGATATCAGACGAGCACTCAATTATGCACTCTCCGCTTATGATATTTCCCCGATTTCCCTCGAGGAAACGAGAACGTACGTCGGGCGCGGGCTGAGGAATGCTCTCATAGCCGCAGTCAACAGAAGCGGAGCCTTCATCGAGGACAATGATTTCTCTCTCATGAATGAGCTTCTCGTTGCATCCTACATGAAGCATCCTTCAGACAATACCGTACCCTATGACGGGATACCGGAGCTTCTGAAAGCCCTCACGGACAACGGCATCGGGGTTGCGATTGCCTCCAACAAGAAGGATGAGATAGTTCAGAAAATCGTAGGAAACGTACTTCCTTCAGTACATTTCGAGTTCGTCTTCGGACAGTGCGGGGCCTATCCACTGAAGCCGGATCCGGAGGGAATTCTTACTGAAATCGGAAAGCTTTCCCTCACGAAGGACGACATAATCTACGTCGGCGACAGTGAAGTCGACTACGAGACTGCTTCTAATGCCGGATGCGACTCTTTCATCGTTAATTACGGTTTCAGAACAAAGGAAGAGCTTGAGAGCAGGGGAATCGGAAATACCGTTGAATCCCCGTCAATACTAAGGGAGAAGCTTCTTTCCGCCTGTCTCTGAGCAGATTTTCAAAGAGTTTGCATACACT
>CAZKIT010000146.1:0-4783 GCA_964552905.1 uncultured Spirochaetaceae bacterium | reverse complement strand
TTTACTTACCTACAATCTAATTTCATACTGAAAGAAGGGAAAAGGCAAGTGTTTTCTCCCTCCGGAGACAAAAACAGCACTTGAAGAACTGCTGATGTTTCACCAACCTGAACAGCTCCAAAGGAAAAGGCACCTTCCTGGAGATTCCGGGATGGTGCCTCTGTATACGTAGTCGTTACTCTTCAGCTTTTCTTCTTTACACTCTTGGTAACAACTATATCACTCTGAAGGTTACACACATTGTGTATGATTACTGTTCCTTCTTCGACGGGAGCATCGAGGACGGTCTTCTTTATCTCGTCCATGACGCGGAAAATCATGTCCTTCGGGATGGCCTTCGTAGTTCTGACTGACGCGAGGGGTAATTCTCCTCCGCGGACAAGAACGGAGGATGCTATCGTCCTCATCGGGCTTGTCAGTTCCTGTGTGACGTAATCTATTCCCTTTTTACATCTGTTTCCCGATGCGGAGACGAACTTTCCGTTCTCGATTTCAACATAGATGTCGCAGCCGTTCGGGCAGCATATGCATGTATAGAGCTTTGTCATAGTACACTCACCTCCACTTCACCTTCGTCCTCGATAAGAGAACCGTCGACTTCCATCTCGATCATCGTCGCGGGGATTGCCTTCCTTATCTTCTTCTCGGCTATCGTGCGACCGTTCTGCGTCAGGGCAATCGTGCACGGCGAGAACTGGCTTCTGACTCTCAGGGAGAGGAGGAAGGAGTCGGATGATGTTATCCTCTGCGGAATCACGTGTCCGATACCGTTCCCCTTCTTCACCGGGAGGTCTCTTGTCTTCTTTATATCGCCGTCGAGATAGCGCTTCACGGAGGAAGCGAGATTCTCGCTCTCCCTTGTGACCGCGTCTGCAAGGTCGTGGACGTGGAGAACGTTACCGCAGCTGAATACACCTTTCAGTGATGTCTCGTAGTGCTCGTCGACGACGGCCCCGCTTGTGGACGGGTCTATTGCTATTCCGGCATTCTCGAGAAGCGTGTTCTCGGGAATGAGTCCCACCGAGAGGATGAGCGTGTCACAGGGATAGTACTTTGCGCTTCCAGGGATAGGACGGCGCGATGAGTCCACTTCGCTGACATCGACACCTTCGATTCTCTCCCTTCCGTAAATCTTCGTCACCGTATGGTTGAGATAGAGGGGAATGTCGTAGTCATAGAGACACTGAACGATATTACGCGGGAGTCCGTTCGGAGCCGGCATGAGTTCGAAGACGGCACTTACCTTCGCGCCCTCGAGCGTGAGGCGGCGCGCCATTATGAGCCCGATATCACCGCTTCCGAGGATGATCACGTTTCTGCCCGGCATCCTGTTGTAGAGATTCATGTAGGCCTGGGCTGTTCCTGCCGTGTAGACACCGGCGGGTCTCTCCCCCAGGAGTGCGATGCTTCCCGCACTCCTCTCCTTGCATCCCATTGCAAGGATCACGGCCTTCGCCTCGTACTCCGTAACGCCTTCCCTTGTGGAGACTGTGACGTGACGATCGGGGGTGATGTTCATGACCGTGGCATTCGTAATATAAGGAATATGTTCCTTCTCGATTTCCCTGATGAAGTGCGAAGCATACTCCGGGCCGGAGAGATTCTCTCCGAACCTGTCGAGTCCGAAGCCGTCGTGGATGCACTGCCTCAGGATTCCTCCGAGTGCCGACTCCCTCTCGAGAATCACGATGTCCTTCACTCCGCTTCTGTAGAGGGCGAGTGCGGAGCTGAGTCCTGCAGGACCGCCTCCGATGACAACACAGTCAACCTTTCTGCTCATTTCTCTTCCCTCCTCATCTCACCGCTTGTCACCCATGAACCGGGGAACGAATAGAAGATGTCCGAGCTCTTCTTTCCCGTCTCCTTCTCTATGAGGTCATATATCTTCATCTGGCAGAAGCCGCCCTGGCACTGTCCCATCATCGCACGCGTACGGTACTTGATTCCCGTGAGTGTATTCACTCCGAGGGGATTGTGGATGGCATTGATGATTTCCTTCTTCGTTATCTCCTCGCAGGAGCAGACGACTTCACCCCAGTCGGGGTCTTCCTTTATCAGGGCGTTCTTCTCCTCGTCGGATAACTCGGAGAACTTTATTCTCTTCGGATTCGTGGGGTCGAAGTCCGGGTTCGGGACGAAGTCCTCCCTTTCCTTCATTTTCTCCACAACGTACTGGGCAAGGGGAACACTTCCTGTAAGTCCCGGAGACTCTATTCCGATTAAGGAAACAAATTTCGGAGCCTTGTCATCAAAAATGTCTATCTGCCAGTCAATTACCTCTCCTTTCTCGTTCACCGCCTTCGGCTGGATACCCGAGAAGATTCTGATTCTGTCACGCGGGGAGATATGAGGCCAGAGCTTTGCACCCTCCTCTGCAAGGGATTCTATCTTACCCTCCGGAACTCCGTAGTAGAGAGGATCCCCGGTATTCTCCGCATCAGGGCCTATCGTGACATTGCCGTCGATTGTCGGCGTGATGTGAATTCCCATGTACACATTCGACGGTACGGGATAGACGGGAAGCGGAAGGAGCTTTCCCATTCTCTTGTTGAGGATGATGTAGTTGCTTCTCGAGTAAATCACACTGTAGTCGGTAAGGCCGACGAATGAGGAAACCTCCTGGGCTCCGAGACCTGCCGCGTTTACAACCCAGCGCGTGGCGAACTCATCGCCGTTCTCGGTTCTGACAATGTAGATGCCGTCTCCTCTTTCGATTCCCGTGACCTTATGGCCGAAGAAGAAGTCGACGCCGTTCTTCTTCGCGTTCTCCGCAAGGGAAATCGTATAAAGGAACGGGTCCATGATACCGCTCGATTCACTCAGGAGTGCAAATTCTCCCACGACTGCGGGACAGATTCTGTGGAGCTCTTCCTTATCTATCATCCTCAGCCCCGTGGAGCCGTTGACTTTTCCCTGTTCGAGTGTTCTCTCCAGCTGCTTCCTGTCCTCTTCGGTGTTGCCGACAAGCACCTTGCCGCAGCGCCTGAACGGAAAGCCGAGCTCGTCCGAGAGCGTCTGCATCATCCTGTTACCTGCAACGCAGCACTTTGCCTTCATGCTCCCCACAGGGTTTGCAAAGCCGCCGTGGACGACAGCGGAGTTACGTCCGCTTGTCTCGTTGCATACATCCCAGTTCTTCTCCAGAACTGCCGTCTTGAGTCTGTAACGCGAAAGCTCACGGGCGACGGCTGACCCCACCACCCCTGAGCCTATCACAATACAGTCATACTGTGTTTTCATCTTATAAACCCCTCAATAAGATAAAATATTGTGTTTATTTATTTACCACTTCGTGAATTGTCTTTCTGACACCGCCCTTCTCAAGCATGCCTTCGAGATCTCTGACAACCGTCCCGTAGAGCGCTGTCTTCGTCACGTCGTAGCCGAATATCTTCTCGTTGGAGAGAAGAGCGTCGACGCCGTTTCTGTCTTCGAGCTTTCGGCCAAGCTTAAGCGCGGAAACGAGGCTCTTTATCTCGTCCGTCATCGGGTCTGGTGATATCTCGAACTCGTCACCGTTGTCGTCGAGTCCCATCCAGTAGCGGATGAAGAGCGCGTAGACGAGAGGAACAACTTCAAGAGTCGAAAGATCCATCCTGTTCTCGATATAGCTCTTCACGGTTTCGCCGAAACGTATTGAAAGCTTCTGGGATGTATCGGTTGCGATGCGCTGCGGTGTGTCGGGCATGAACGGATTGGGAAGACGGACGTTGATCACTTCGTCAATGAATGCCTTCGGCTCTATTATGCCGGGATTCGTTACGACGGGAAGGCCCTCGATGTACCCGAGCCGCTTTATCATCTTCACGAGGTCTTCATCCTTCATCTCTTCGTTTATCAGCTTATAACCGAGAATGCAGCCTGAGAGTGCAAGGGATGTATGGAGAGGATTGAGGCATGTCGTGACCTTCATTCTCTCTGTTCTGTTGACTGTGTCGCGGTCTGCCATGTAGACGCCGCTTCTTTCGAGAGCCGGCCTCCCGTTCGCGAAGCTGTCCTCGATTACGAGGTACTGCGCCTCCTCTGCGTTGACGTATGGTGCGATGTAGGTGTGCTTCGATGTTACAATCGGATCCATATCCTCCCAGCCTTCCTCCTTCAGGGTCTCGAGAACACCGCCGTCGGGACGAGGAGTGATCTTGTCTATCATGGACCACGGGAACGCTACCTGCTTTTCATCCGAGATGTAATCCAGGAACCCCTTGTCGAGAGAACCGTTCTCCACATACGAAGAGGCAATGAGAAGCATGGCGTTTCTCAGCTTCTCGCCGTTATGGGAGCAGTTATCCATACTGACGAATGTCAGAGGATATTTTCCTTCCCTGTATCTCAGTGAAAGAAGATAAACGATGCGGGAAAGAAGCATCTTCGCGTCCTCCACCGGATGAGCGAAGTCTTCCTTGTAGGAGGGCATCAGTTCACCCGAGCTTGTCTTTGTCGCATAGCCCTTCTCCGTGATGGTGAATGACACCATCTTGAGGCTCTTGTTTGTGAATGCCTTCCTGAGGATATCCCAGTCGGAAGAGACTGACGGATCAACCTTCACTGCCTCTGCGACACTCCCGATGACTTCCTTCTCCACCGAGCCGTCAGCCTTGAGCGTGACAGCCAGCGTGAGATTGTCATGAGGCTTGTAGATATTATCGATTATTTCGTAATCGAAGCCCTCGGCCACGAGTATACCGGTATCCATTGCGCCCTTCTCGATGAGACGCTGGCAGAGAGCCGCCGGGAAGATACGGAAGATGTTTCCGGCTCCGAAGTGGATCCACTCGGGTCTCTC
>CAZKIT010000145.1:0-4816 GCA_964552905.1 uncultured Spirochaetaceae bacterium | reverse complement strand
GCAGTTCGATTCTGCTAGGGACTAAACCTAAGGCAACGTTATTCGTTGCCTTTTTCTTTGTCGGAGGATAACAGCTCATGATTACAGCTTCCAATGTTTCCCTTTCATACGGAACACAGGTACTGTTCAAGGAAGTGAACCTGAAGTTCACTCCCGGTAACTGCTACGGCATCATAGGAGCCAACGGCGCCGGTAAGTCTACCTTTCTCAAGATACTCAGCGGTGAAATCGAACCCGATACCGGTGAAATCATCGTCACTCCCGGGGAGAGACTCGCAACGCTCAAGCAGGATCATTTCCAGTACAACGAATACAGGGTCATCGACACTGTCATCATGGGCTACAAGCATCTGTACGACGTTATGCAGGAGAGGGATGCAATCTACTCCAAGGAGGACTTCACCGAGGAGGACGGCATAAGGGCCGCCGAACTTGAAGGTGAATTCAGCGAACTGGGCGGATGGGAGGCTGAAGCGACCGCATCGCAGATGCTCGACGGACTCGGAATCCCGGTTCCCCTCCACGAAAAGAAGATGAGCGAGATCGAAGACAACCTCAAGGTCAGGGTTCTTCTCGCACAGTCTCTCTTCGGAAACCCCGATATCCTCCTCCTCGATGAGCCTACGAACCATCTCGATCTGGAATCGATTCACTGGCTCGAGGACTATCTCGAGGATTTCAACAATACAGTCATCGTCGTCTCGCATGACAGACACTTCCTCAATACCGTTTGCACTCATATCTGCGATATTGACTACGGACGCATCCAGCTCTATGTAGGAAACTATGACTTCTGGTATATGTCGTCCCAGCTTGCCGCGAAGCAGATGAAGGACGAGAAGAAGAGAAGAGAGGAGAAGATAGCGGAACTCAAGGAGTTCATACAGCGCTTCTCATCAAACGTCGCGAAGGCGAAGCAGGCGACGAGCCGCAAGAAGCTCATCGACAAGCTTACAATCGATGACATCAAGCCCTCTTCGAGACGCTTTCCGTATGTCGCGTTCAAGCCCAACAGGGAAATCGGGAAGAATGTACTCGAGATAAAGAACCTCTCGAAGACAATCGACGGCGAGAAGGTCCTTGATAATCTCTCACTGGTAATCAACCCGGGAGAGAAGGTCGCATTCGTAGGACCCAACCACTATGCCAAGACTGTTCTCTTCCAGATAATATCCGGAGTCATGGAACCCGATGAAGGTTCTTACACCTGGGGTGTCACGACTTCTCTCTCATATTTCCCGAAGGACAATTCGTCTATGTTCGGTCCCGGAATAACGATGACGGAGTACCTCCAGCAGTTCAGCAAGGAGGACGACGACAACTTCGTCAGGTCATTCCTCGGCCGCATGCTCTTCACCGGAGACGAAGCCCTCAAGGACTGCGGTGTTCTCTCCGGCGGCGAAAGGGTGAGGGTCGTGCTTGCAAAGATGATGCTCGAAGGAGCCAACTGCATGATATTCGACGAGCCGACGTCGCACCTCGACCTCGAGTCAATCCAGGCTCTCAACAACGGTCTCATCGATTTCAAGGGCGTTCTGCTCTTCAATTCACATGACCACCAGTTCGTTGACAGCCTCGCTAACAGAATCATCGAGTTCACACCGAAGGGAATCATCGACAAGACGGAGAGATTCGACGACTACCTCGTCGACGAAGACGTCAAGGCGAAGAGAGAGAAGGCCTATGAAGGCAGAAAAGAGGTCGTGGTAATCTGATGACGGTCGCAGTAGATATAGGCAACACCAACATTGTCGTCGCGGCACTGGATTCAGGGAAATGGACAAAGCCTTTCAGGGTTTTCACGGATACCAAGAAGACCGGTGACGAATACTATGTAATCTTCCTCTCCCTCTTTCATGAATCGGGAATCGAGAAGAAGGATGTGGACAAGGTGATAATCAGTTCCGTCGTTCCCTTCCTCACACGTTCAATCGAGAAGATAATGCACCGCCTCTTCGACCTGAGTCCAATCATGGTAACTCATGATGTCAAATCAGGTCTTGACTATGATTCGATTCCACTCGAGCTCGGAGCGGACCTCCTGTGCAATCTTGCATATGCCCACAGTCACAGGAGCGACAGGAATGTCATGGTAATCGACTTCGGAACCGCACTCACGTTCTCGACAGTGAACAGGGAGGGAAAGGTACTGGGCGTCGCAATCGCCCCCGGTCTCGTGACAGCCGTCAATTCGCTCTTCGGCAATACTGCCCAGCTTCCTCAGGTCGAACTCAAGCTTCCGTCATCTGTGCTCGGACGAGACAGCATGGCATCGATAAGAGCCGGAATAATGGAAGGCTATGCAGGAATGGTCGAGACCATCGTAAAAAAGACCGAAGCGGAAATAGGGGAGAGTCTCTACGTCATGGCGACGGGCGGACTCAGTGCCACGATATCGAAAATCATCCCGCGTATCGACGAACTCGATTCCCTTATCACACTGAAGGGACTGGGGCTGATCGCCGGGCTCAATTAATAATCGTTTTCTTCGTTTATGGAGCCGTCTGAATAGACGGTTCTTTCATTTCCGTCCCTGTCGATACAGACCACGGTGAGACTCTCGTCCCCGATAGGGAGCGAAAGCGAGAGAAGGGAGTCGACTGTCTTCTCCTCACACCCTCTGTCCACGGCTTCGCCCTTGGGACCGCCGAGTGTTATCGAGACAGTGCGCATCCTGTCGAGTTCCGGTATGAATGTTATATCCTCATCCTCCAGGGGATTCGATGTGTCAGTGAGTGTGAGCATGCTTGCTCTTGCGGCATTTCCGTCCTGTGACGAGTAAATCGAGAAAAGGGACTGGGTGTACGTGTTCCCGATACATTTGACGGCCTTTCCCTTTTCGAACTTCAGGGAGAGATTATTCACTACCTTTCCCCACAGCATGAATGGACGCGTCGTGTTGAGCCAGCCGTCGAGTGACGACGCTTCGATCAGTCTGAATACGTCGCTTGCTATTATATAAGGCGAGAAGAGCCGCTCATCCGTCGTCTCGCTGTACGATGTGTGGAAAGAAGATGAGGAAAGGAAAGAGAACGTCAGGTCCGTGCCGTTGTCGGCTGTAATCCTTCCTTCGGTGAGCCCCATTGCGTTGAGGGCCTTCGTCTTGTAGAGAAGGTTCTCGTGCCTCATAGTGTTCTCCTCCTCTTCGAGTGTGAAGAGGGAGGAGAGAAGCTCCTCGCTTGTCTTTCCGCTGTCGGCCGCACTCATCATCTCATCCCATTCGGGGGACGGGAGGAACGAGGTTACGAACGGGAATGAAGGGGAAGGGTTGTCAATCGGGTCGCTCAGAAGCGAGAAGCGCTGCAGCTCCCTCGCTTCATATATTCTTCCTGTTTCGACTTCGTCCTTCTTCCTGTAATAGGAAAGATAGAGAAAGAGTGTCGGCTTCTTCTTCAGTGGAAAATCGGAGAGAATATCGAATTCGTCCGTTATCCTCCCGTTTTTCAACAGCTGTATGTAGCTCCCGTTTCCCGTAATCTTCTTCGCCTTCTCCGCCACGAGCCTGGCAAAGGCGTAGTCCTCCTCCTCTGTGTTGATGCTGAGTACGTCGCCCTCATGGATGTTGAGGGCAGAGTGGAGGATGGAATCGGCATAACGGTCGAGAAAGCTCATGCTTACGCCCTCGGTGTTCTCTTCGAGCCGTGCTTCTTGACATAGTCAACGCTTTTCTGGAACTCGTTGAGGAATTCTCCGAGATCCTCCTGATAGACGATGACAGACTGTCTGAGAAACTTTCCCTCTATGTCAGTCGGTCTCGATTCGACGACGTTCAGATAAAGGTCTCCGTATACATTCTGCTTGACGTTGAAAAAGTAAGTTCTGTCGTTCTTTACAAGTTTTGTCGAAAAGACTTCTCCGCGCTCTCCCATATGGGCCCTCCGTATTGATTGATAAGAAAATCATAATCACAGACGCGTCTTTCATCAAGTAATCGGGGGAGAACATAATGAGCCAAAAATAATGAGCTCATGATTAAAATCGGAAAGAATATTTAATGTATCGATAAAAAAGTGAAGAAATTCCTTTGTTTTTCAAAAGAATTGTTGCATTGTCCCCAATCTTGTGAGAAATTATGCATATAGAAAATTTCAAACGAGGTGAAAAATGAAATACGGACGTACATTCAACTTCTCGGCCGGCCCAGCAATGATGCCGGAGCCTGTGCTCGAGGAAATAAGGGATGAGATGATGAATTACCGCGGAAGCGGCATGTGTGTCATGGAGATGAGCCACCGCTCAAAGGTCTTCCAGGAAATTCTCGACAACGCCGAGAAGGATCTCAGAGATCTCATGCACATCCCCGAGAACTACAAGGTTCTCTTCATCCAGGGAGGTGCGACACTCCAGTTCAGCATGATTCCGATGAATCTCATGAAGAACGGCAAGGCTGTCTACATCGAGACGGGTGCATGGTCGAAGAAGGCAATCGCCGAGGCAAAGAAGGTCGGTGAAGTAATCGTCGCCGCGTCCAGCAAGGACAGAAACTATACATATATTCCTGACTGCTCGGACCTCGACATCCCCGAGGATACAGACTATGTCTATATCTGCGAGAACGAGACGATACACGGTGTCACATGGAACAAGCTCCCCAACACAAAGGGCCACATCCTTGTTTCCGACCAGTCGTCCATGTTCCTTTCACGTCCCTGCAACGTTTCCGACTACGGTCTCATCTATGCCGGCGTACAGAAGAACGTCGGACCGGCAGGCATGGTAGTCGTCATCATCAGAGAGGATCTCATCCGTGATGACCTTACTTCTCTTCCGATCTATCTCCAGTACAAGACACATGCAGACAACGACAGCATGTACA
>CAZKIT010000144.1:0-4839 GCA_964552905.1 uncultured Spirochaetaceae bacterium | reverse complement strand
CTGGCATTCTCTCCTTGTCCCCGATATCACAGAATTTTCTGAGATTCGTTGCCAGTCCGGTAAACCGTCGAATACGGGGCAAATCATTGCACACAAAGGATTTTCTCAATAGAGTACAGAAAAAGGAGAAAAGAAAATGTGTGTGAAAGCCGTCGTGAAAAACATGTCCGTAACTGCTGCTGAAGTTTCGGCAATGCTGAATTCCAGAGGATGGGGTACCATTGCATTTCCTGCAGAGAATATTCCATCGGGAGAGATAGTGGAAACAGTGAAGGAGACCGTGAAGCCGTCTTTCTCCGTCTCGGCCGCCGACGAAGGAAACACCGTACGTCTCTCGTTCTACGGAACGGACACTCCATATTCTTCCGAAGGAGAATACTGGATGATGGAGAATGAGAGAAGAGTCAGAATGACGAGCGAGGAGATAGCCCTGAGTCATGCACGGAGAGGTTACTCTCTCTCCTGGGAGAAGGAGAGCACAGGAGAGGACATCAAGGCACTTGATCCGAAGACATTCTCCCTTTTTCTCAGGAACATCAGAAACAGTGCAGTCATTCACCTCATGAACGAGAAAAGGGAAAGCGTGCTGCGCTCTCTTTCGCTTTATGACGACAGGGGGATGAACAATGCCTCCCGCGTTCTCTTCTCCCCGAATCCGGAAGTCTATCTTCTTGTGAAGGATGAAGTCCTCGGAGAGAGAAGATACAGGGGCAACATATTCATGCTTCTCAGAAAGGCTTACAGACTTCTCGAGGCACACCTCACGGAAGCCGAAAGGTGTGACAGGTACATAATTTTCGAGATGATGATCAATGCATTCGCCCACGCATGGTACGGCGAGGAGGAAACAGTCATCGAGCTTACCGTAACCGATGACTCCATCGTGATATATAATCCGGGAACGTTCCCCCGTGATTTGAGGCCGGCAGACTACATAGCGGGGAAAGAGACGGGAAGAATCCGCAATCCTCTCATCATGAATGCACTCTACGCCGCAGGATATGCCCATAATGCCTCGAAAGGCTTCAGGACTCTCGAGAATCTCAGAAGCGGACTCAGATTCGACTGGAATACTGACGACTGGGGATTTTGCGTGATATTCACCCGCAGAAGAAGGGAATACCATACAGAGAGAATGTCTTCCTCAGGCGGGAAGTTTACTTTCCGTTATGCATAAAAAGAATCAGTAGACTTTTCCGTCCCATTCAAAACCTGTGAATACATCCTCGGGAACATAGGTATGCGCTTCTGTCTTTCCTTCCTCCATGTCACATACAGCCCAGGCCATCGCCTCCTGTTCCACTTCGCCGGGATAGACCGTAACCGGAGCGATGAACGAGCAGTGTTCTGTTATGTAATCGACGATTTCGGAGTACCTCACAAGACCTCCGGTGAGGATTATCGCATCGACCTTTCCCGAAAGCACTGCGGCCATCTCGCCGATTGCCTTTGCCGTCTGGTAGAGCATCGCCTCCCAGATCAGGCATGCCTTTCTGTCGCCGTCTTCAATCATCCTGTAGACCTTTGAAGTATCTGAAGTGCCGAAGTGGGAGACAAAGCCGCCCGAGCGCGAGCAGAGGGCTCTCACTTCGTCTGTGGTGTGACCGCTTTCGAGGTATCTCACGACGGCGAGAACGGGAATCGACCCCACCCGTGTGGGGGAGAAGGGGCCGTCTCCACCGGCGCCTTCGTTGCAGTCGATCATCCTTCCGCCCCTGTGAGCGCCGACCGTTATCCCGCCGTCGATATGTGCGACGATGAATGACGTGTCCTCGATTCTCTTTCCGATTTTCTCTGCATGCATCGCCGCCGTCGCCTTCTGGTTGAGGGCGTGCGACTGCGCACGGCGGTAGAGACCGCTGACGCCGGTGATCCTTGCCACATCCTCCAGTTCGTCCGTGTTCGTCGGATTTATCGTATAGCAGGGCTTGTTGTATTCCTTTCCGAATTCGTAGGCCGCCATTACGCCGAGCTTTGCCGCGTGGTCCGTTCCTGCAACCTCGTTCTTCGTGTCCTCGAAGAGGCGTCCGTCTATTTTCGTCAGTCCGCCCTTCTGCGAGTGTGCGCTGCCTCCGCGTCCGACTATCGCATCAATGTCGGCGATGGTCATGTTATGCTTTTTCAGGATATCGAGAGTGACCTTCTTTCTCATTTCGAGCTGGTCATTCGTTGTGGGGAAGGAGAGAAGAATGGGAGCGTCGTGGAATACCGACTCCGTGAAGAGGCATTCACGATTCTCGAATACGCTTATCTTGGTCGATGTCGAACCGGGATTGATTACAAGAATCTTCATGGCCGTATTGTTGCACAAAGAGGGGAAAGGAGAAAGAACCCTTTCCGAAAAGGAAAGTAAAAGTTATACTCCGCCTGGAGGAGAACACAGTGATCAGGAATCTTGTCTTCGACATGGGAAACGTACTCATACACTGGACGGCAGACGGCATAATGGACAGCATGGGAGTGAAGAATCCCGAGGACAGGAAGATCCTGCTCTCGAAAATGTTCCGTACCCCCGAGTGGACTGACCTCGACTGGGGAAGAAAAAGCGTGGAGGAAGGCGAGAAGATCTTCCGTTCGAGAATCCCGGAGAGACTCTGGCTTTATATACATCACGCCATCTACTGGGAGGATATGCTCTCTCCCGTCGAGGGAATGGCTGACTACATAAGGGAGAAGAAGAAGGAAGGATACTCGATATATCTGTTATCGAACGCACCCGCGCGCTGCGAGGAGATATTCCCCTCGATTCCGGGCTCCGAATGCTTCGACGGCATCGTGTACTCGGGAAGCGTGAAGATGATAAAGCCCCATAGGGATATCTTCCTCTATCTGCTGGACAAGTTCTCCCTCAGGGCCGGTGAGTGTCTCTTCATCGATGACCTCGAGGCGAACGTGAAGACTGCACTCGAGTGCGGAATGCACGGCCTTGTATTCAAAGAGAAACCGGAAGAGATAGAGCAGTTGCTGCTCTCTCTTCAGGCGTGAAGCTCTGTGTCGAGTCCGTGGATCCAGTCGGACGATTTCATGTAGATGACGAATATGATTGACGAGAGCGACCAGGTCAGGGGATATGCCCAGTAGACGAGGTCGATCGTATGTGATATCGAGAGGGCGATTGTTATGTACGTCACTCTCAGTATGCACCATATGCTCAGCATCACGAACATCGGAACCTTCGCTTTTCCTGCTCCTCTCATTATACCGGCTATCGAATGCGAGAGCGCGAGAAGGAAGAAGAAGAGTCCCTCGATATGAGACTGCTTGACGCCGATTGCGACGACAGCGGGGTCGGAATTGAAGAGTGCGATGAGATAGGGCGAGAAGACGTAGACGACAAGGCCGATGCTCTCCGCAATGAGAAGGCAGGAGAAGATTCCGAAGCGCGATCCCTTCTTAGCTCTCTCGTAGTTCCTTGCCCCGAGATTCTGGCTGATGCATGTCGTGAGCGCCATGCTGAATGACGTGATCGGGATGAATGCGAAGCCCTCGATCTTCGAGTAGGCGCCGCTTCCGGCGACTGCAGTCGAGGAGAATGTGTTGATGTTCGTCTGGACGACGAGGTTCGCAATCGCTATGACGGAGTTCTGGACACCGGAGGGAAGGCCGTAGCGGATGATTTCCTTCAGAAGCGGTATGTTGAACTTAATCTTCCTGATCTCCACCCTGTAGACTTCCTTCGTCCTCATGAGGCGGATGAAGGAGAGAATGAACGAGAGAGCCTGTCCCATCGTTGTTGCAGCCGCCGCTCCTCCGACGCCGGTATGGAGTACGGTGATGAAGAAGATGTCGAGGATGACGTTCGTCACACTCGATATTATGAGGTACTCGAGAGGGTGGGTTGAGTCCCCTGCGGCGTTCATGATTCCCATCGTTATGTTGTACATGACGGAGAATATGATTCCTATCGAGTAGATGCGGAAGTAGGTGACGCTTCCTTCCATTATGTTCTCGGGAGTGTTCATCAGGCGGAGAATGGACGGTGTGAGTGCAACACCCAGCACTGTCAGGATTATTCCGCTTACGATTCCGAATGCGATGTCGGTATGTACCGCGTCCTTCACCTTGTCATATTCACGTGCTCCGATGTACTTTGCAATGACGACACCCGCGCCCGTTGCAACTCCGTTGAAGAAGCCCGTCATCATGAAGATGAGAGGCCCTGACGATGAGACGGATGCAAGAGCCTCGGCTCCGAGAGTATTGCCGACGATGAGGGAGTCCGCCGTGTTGTAGAGCTGCTGGAAGAGGTTTCCGAGGAACAGGGGCATTGCGAAAAAAATAATCTCCTTTCTGAGATTACCCTGTGTGAAGTCTATTGCTTTCGACTGATGTGAGGACATAAGGTGAGTTTCGTACTATTGGGGGAAAAGTTCAAGGTCCAGACCGGGAGAGAGAGCCATGCCACAGGTAGCAGTAACCGGGTGGCCTGTGCATCAAAGTCTACTTTTGTTTTACTGTGTTTCCCGATGCTGACAACTGATTAGTCTGAGGATTACTCAGAGATGAAGCTCAAAAAGATTTTAGTGAAATGAAAATGCTCGAAAAGTTCCGAGCATTATCCATGCTCATTGTCCTTCTGAGGTTTTGGTTATTTGACTACCCATTTGCCGCTGCGTTTTGTTCCGATCCTTTCCAGCAGGCCATATTCCTGAAGTGTCGAGCATATCTTCTTGACTCCACCTTCACTAAGGGATGTGATTCCTGCTACATCCTTAATTGTGGCAGATTCATTATTAGCCAATGCCTCATAAACCTTCCTCTGGCCTTCTGTCAGTTTTTTCTTCTGTATTTCGGTTACTTTTCTTGCTGCAACTTCAGCTCTTTCAAAAGAAAGAGGAA
>CAZKIT010000143.1:0-4842 GCA_964552905.1 uncultured Spirochaetaceae bacterium | reverse complement strand
ATATAAAGGTGGAACATGAGAACGAGAAGGAGGAGCTGAACTCCCTCAGGGAGCTAATATTCGCTTCAGAGAGCGAGAAAGAGGAAACTCCTGACGAAGACAGCCACAGAACTGAGTGGCCCTATGAGACGAAGTGCAGTATCGCCGTCGTCGGCGGCCACTCCGACTGGATAGCCAAAATGAAGGCTCTTCTTCCCACTGTGAAGTTCTACGGAGACAGAATCCCCGACAGGGATGCACTGAAGCACACGGATGTGCTCTGGTTCCAGACTAAGTTCAGTCTGTCTCATCCGACATTCTATAAGGTCATAGACATGGCGAAGAACCTCGGACTTCCCATCCGCTACTGCCGCTCGTTCGGAGTCTACAGCTCGGCTGAGGCTATCGCTGATGATGACAGAAAGCGGGGATTATGAAGATTCCGCCCTCAAAAAGGACGATAATTACATCTTCTTGCTCCCGTTTTCTTTTCAAATTATGTTAAAGTCAGAAAAGCCTGTCTTGGAGGGATGAATGGACGACTATCTGACAAAATACAGAAAAGCTGCGGCAATGCTGAAGGCTCTCATGGAAAACCAGAGAGATCTCGGGCTCTCCGTCAAGGAGATGAGCGACTGCTCGAAGGTATGCGAGAACATCGCAGACATCGTGACCGACATAATAGACAAGAACGGATTCGATTATCTCTACAAGAATCCTGTTATCCTGAAGGAAGCTCTTCCCCAGTCGAGTGATATGGAGAAGAAGATTTCGAATGCCTTCGTCTATGCGATAATGTCGGGAGTGGGTGAGAAGAAGAAGGAGTCCATAAGCGCAGTCAGGACTGAAATCGAGAGCCTGTCGCTCACGAAGGCCATGCTGCACTTCCTCGATGTAATCTTCTCCTCTGTATGGGAAGAATACTTTCTAAAGGATGCCGACAAGCGCGAGTGGGGCGGCTGCGAAGTCTTCTGCTTCAAGACCTGGGATACCGAGTTCTGCGGCGGGGCCGTTTGGACAAGCAGGGACGGGGAGAAGAAGGTTGTCTCCAACTTCACGTGCCGTGTCAAGTTCAAGGCAGAGAACATGGCCATCATAATGTCTGACCTCGGCGACGACCACTATGCTTCGGCAGACGCTATCGCCGTAAAGTACAAGAAGGGACTCGAGGAGTTCATCACTGCAGACTTCAAGCAGTGGTGCGAGAGCGGGAAGAATCCCCCGAAGGCAGAGAACTACGACCTTCTGAGGGGCCCAGCGGCTCTCCAGTTCTATCTCGGAGACCACGGTCTTGTGCCTCTCACAGCCACATTCGACGCCCACAGCAGGGACATGGAATGATAGATGCCGTCTTCTTGATCGGAGGCGGCTGTTTTTTTGTGTCTTCCGGAGACGCTGTCCAGTCTTCCTGATATAATTGCATTCAGTCGGAGGTGACTATGTGGTATGACAGTTTGAATGAGAAGATGCTCTGGAAGTATTTCGATGAGATAAGCTCTGTTCCGAGGAACAGCGGGAGAGAGGAGAAAATAAGGGCATATCTTCTGTCCTGGGCAGAGAAGAACGGTGTTTATGCTGTCTCGGATGCTGCCGGCAACGTCATCATGAAGAAGAGTGCAACAAAGGGCTATGAAAACAGAGCCTCAATCGCTCTTCAGGGACACATGGACATGGTCTGTGTCAAGAGGGAAGGTTCGAAACATGACTTCGAAACAGATCCGATAGAAATCGTTCTTGAAGACAACGGTGTGATTCATGCCAAAGACACAACGCTGGGAGCAGACAACGGTATTGCCATAGCCACCATCCTCACACTATTCACGGATGAAAACTGGGAGCACGGACCTCTGGAGGCCATATGCACTGTCAACGAGGAAGTCGGACTGACAGGAGCTTCCGGACTTGAAGGAAAGTATGTTGACTCCCGTATTCTCATCAACCTCGACAACGAGGATGAGGGAACCTTCTGCATAGGATGTGCAGGCGGCCTGAATGTCGAGGAGAAAACTGATGTTGAGAGTGCTCCTGTTACTGACGGTGAAGCTCTTTTCGTTGAAATATCGGATCTCAACGGCGGTCACAGCGGCGGAGATATCGACAAAGGAAGATGCAATGCCATAATGTCCTTTGCACGCTATCTCTCTCTTCTTCCATCCTATCGTCTTGTTTCGGTTTCAGGCGGAACAAAGCATAATGTCATTCCGTCATATCTCAGGGCAGTAATAGTCGTTCCGTCAGCAGAGGAGGGTAAAAAAACTGCATCTCTTCTTCAGAAGGACCTCAGAACTGAGTTCATAAAGGGTGATGGTTCCGTAAGAATTTCTGCACTTGATACGGAGACTCCTAAGTCTGCGCTGATAGAGAGGGACTCGAAGAGAATAGCCGACGCACTGCTTACATCTCCTAACGGAGTCCAGTCATACTCTCAGACAGTTGAAGGAATAGTCGAAACGTCATGTAATCTCGCTGTCATAAACGTTGATTCGAAGAAGGCTGATGTCCTTTATTCAATCAGATCCTCAATCGAGAGTTCAAAGAAGAATCTGGCCCTCATAATCATGAAAATCTATGAAAAGAACGGTTTTACGTCCTTCCCAGGAGACGGTTATCCCGGATGGCAGCCCAATCCGTCATCTCCTCTTGTCAAGGGATTGTCGGAGGCGTACAGGGAAGTAACCGGAAAAGATCCCGAAATCAAGGTCATTCATGCGGGACTTGAATGCGGTGTCATCAACTCCAGGGTTCCAGGAATGGACAGCATATCGATGGGACCGTCTGCCCGCAATGTACACACGGTCGACGAATCGCTCGAGGCCACGTCTGCCGAAAGGGTATTGAATTTTCTCCGTGTAAGCCTGAAAAGACTCTGTTGAGTGAATTGCTGATATTCAGCCTCTCTGCTTCGCAGATTTCCTTCTCCGGTAAATGAATACATGGCATCAATGCTGTCAGAAGATGGAGAAGACATGTTAGAGGAATAACACTTTTTGATGTGCTTTATGAATTTTGTTGCATAAATATGTAAAAAGTATTTATTTTTTAGGAGTTTTGAGTATATACTTCAAGTTATACTAAATGCATTTTCATGCACACAGGAGAGATTATGAAAAAAACTATCGCTTTACTCGTTGTTTTAAGCCTTGTTTTCTCAGTTTTCGCTGCAGGTGCACAGGAGGCTTCATCCTCAGCTGCTGCTACTACTGCAACAACTTCTTCCGAAGCTACAGAAAACTTCCATATCGCCATCATCACAGGTTCTGTATCACAGAGCGAGGATGACCGCCGCGGTGCTGAAGCTTTCCAGGCTAAGTATGGTGAAGATATGGTCAAGCTTGCAATTTACCCTGACAACTTCACAGAGGAACTCGAGACAACAATTCAGACAATCGTCAACTTTGCAGACGATCCTCTCATGAAGGCTATCATCGTCAACCAGGCAGTTCCGGGAACAGCTGAAGCTTTCACACAGATCAAGGAAAAGAGACCTGACATCCTCTGCATTGCAGGTGAGTCTCATGAAGATCTTCCTGTCATCGGTGCTGCAGCTGACCTCGTTACAAACAACGACTTCGTATCGAGAGGCTACCTCATCGTAAAGACAGCTCATGACCTCGGATGTGACACATTCGTTCATGTTTCATTCCCGAGACACATGGCTTACGAGACAACATCACGCCGTGTCGCTATCTTCAGACAGACATGTGAAAGCTTCGGCATGAAGTTCGTCCTCGAGACAGCTCCGGACCCGACAACAGACGTTGGTGTTGCAGGTGCTCAGGCATATGTCCTCGAGAAGGTTCCTGAGTGGATCGAGAAGTACGGCACAAAGTCTGCTTACTACTGCACAAACGATGCTCATACAGAACCTCTTATCAAGCAGCTCCTCAAGTATGGCGGATACTTCATCGAAGCTGACCTCCCGTCACCTCTCATGGGATATCCTGGAGCACTCGGACTTGACCTCACAGCAGATGCCGGCGATTTCGAGAAGATTCTTGCAAAGGTCGAGGCTGCAGTCGTAGAGCAGGGCGGTGCCGGAAGATTCGGAACATGGGTTTACAGCTACGGCTACTGTGCTTCTGCTGGTCTTGCTCAGCATGCTTATAATGTCATCACAGGAAAGAGCGAACTTCTCGACATGGATGATGTTGCAGCTGCATACAACGTCTATTCGGAGAATGCAAGCTGGAACGGTGCTAACTATGTCAACGCTACAACAGGCGTAAAGCTCGACAACGTATTCCTTGTCTACCAGGATACATATATCATGGGCAAGGAAGGCGACAAGTATATGCACGCTACAGAAGTTGAAGTACCTGACTGGTGCTACACAATGAAATAAGACTCTTTTCTGGAGTTTTAATCGGGGAAGGCCGCAGAGGCCTTCCTTCTTTAAGTTTTAAAGTGAACAGAGTGTTCTGTTGACTTGAAAATTTAAATAACAGGAGTGAAGTATGGCAGAGAATAACGCTCCTCTTTTGGAAATGAGGAATGTCTCCAAGAGTTTCTTTGAAAACAAAGTTCTTTCAGACATCAACTTTACCATGGAGAAAGGTCAGGTGCTGGGCCTTGTCGGAGAGAACGGTGCCGGAAAGAGCACCCTCATGAAGATTCTCTTCGGTATGGACGTCATCAAAGAAACAGGCGGCTACGGCGGAGATGTCCTGATTGACGGGCAGGTTGTGCATTTCAATACTCCTTTTGATGCACTTAAGGCCGGAATAGGAATGGTCCATCAGGAATTCTCCCTCATTCCCGGCTTCACGGCTACCGAGAACATCGTTCTCAACAGGGAACCCGAAAAGCCGACGTTCGTTGCAAATATCTTCGGCTCGAGGCTCAATCAGCTCGACCGTAAGGAGA